>DGTW01000291.1 GCA_002393835.1 Treponema sp. UBA4326 | reverse complement strand
TCAGGGCGGTTTGTATCGTTAAGTTCGATTTTGATTACACGCTCGTCCTCGCTCTGGCTCATGTCTGGCTTTTCGTCAAGCTCGGCCTTTCCGCAGACAAGTTTTCGCTCAAGAGTGTCGTAGTCGTATTTTTTTCCAAGAAGATTAAAAAAGAGTTTTTCGTTTACTTCGATTTTTGGCATGATTTTCCTCGATTTTTAAAGATGCTGAAATGAATCCAGCATAACAATGTTTAATTATATAGAAAAAAATGAAAACTCTCAACTGTTGTTTTTTAATGGCATAAAACTTATAATGTCAGCATGGAAATTAACGCAAAACAGAGAAAATTTTTGGAGAAGAATGCTCAGGGCTTGAATGCGCTTGTGCAGGTCGGTGGAGCCGGAGTCACTGAAAATCAGATTGCCCAGATTTCACGACTGCTGGAAGAACATGAGCTTATCAAAGTAAAGTTCAACGAGTTTAAAGACGAAAAGCGAGAGTTGAGCAATGAAATCGCGCAAAAAACCGACTCAACAATGGTTCGCCTGATTGGCAATGTGCTGATTCTCTATCGTCCGGCAAAAGAAGCTAACGACCGTAAGTTTGAAAAGGATTTGAACAAACTGGAGAAATAGGGACTTTTGAGTAACGCCGATAACAAAGGGCGTTCCCCCGCTCACGCGGGGTCAGGCTTTCGCGAGTTTGTTTACAAACTCGTTACAAGAATGGCTTTGCCATTCTTGCGGGTTCCGCTGGCGCTTCATTCCTCCGCTTCCTGCGGTCGCTCCGGAACGGCTTCGCCGTCTTCCGTATCCCTAACGCTCGGCCTTATGAATTACCGATAGTTAGTTTTTTACCGTTCAAAACGACTTCAACCAAAATACCTTTTTTATACACAAGCTTGAGCGAAAAGAAGGGGGAGTTTTCCCGGAGCAGTCTGAAGAAAATTTTGTCGCCTTCCCACAGCTCCAGCTCGTCGATTTTGTCTATCGGGTACCATTCAAGTTTTCCTTCATCACAATCAATAATTTGGCCATGAAAACTATCGGTCGTAAACAAATGCATATATTCGGCCGGGTCATCATCAGAAATGAAAGTCACGATTCCTCGAAATCTAAAACTATCGATAGTTAGCCCTGTTTCTTCCTTAACTTCCCTAAAAAGGCAGTCTTCCGGGCTTTCGCCTTCTTCAAAGTGTCCGCCGACACCAATCCACTTGTCGTGGTTAATGTCATTCTTTTTGGTGACACGATGCAGCATGAGATAGCAGCCGTCTTTTTCGATGTAGCATAGTGTAGTGAGTGGAGATTTCATGGGGAAAGTGTAGCAGAAAAATAAAATTATTTCTCCATATAGCCACCAGCATAGGTGATTACACAAACTGAACCGTAAGCCTTGTGCTTTTTAGTATTTGTCTGCTTCTGTCGCTTTTACGCATTTTTCAAACTGAGGTCTCTCAACTAAGGATAGTAATTGTCCGAGTTTTGTGTTATATTTATTCATGTTTGTAATTCCTTTCGTAATAGAGAATTGTGTGGAAACAAAACTATATCACGAATTACAGACTTTAAAAAGTACCTAATTTTTTTGGACAGTAGCGATATACGAAGGAGATTTCTGTTATGAAAAAAGTTTTCTCAATTATTTTAAGTGTGATTTTTGGGATTTGTTTATTTGTAACTCTGCTGCTTTCAGTGGTGCGAACAAATTACAGTTATTCGGCTATTACAAAGATTTTAAGTGGAATGATGAAGCCGGTTGCTGTTAATGGTGGGCTGCGTTATGATGATGGACTTTTTCACCCGGATGAGAAAGTTTTGACACTGGCACAGTATGAAGATTTAGGTTATGGATTTGACCCTTCTGCACTGAAAAATCTGGATTTGAGACAGCTTGATTTTACCACTATGGATGTGAACAAAATTGTGCAATCTTATTTGGATGCTGCTGGCCTTGATATTGAACCAGAATTTATTGCAGAAGTGCTTTCTTCACCAGAGGTTTCTGAATTTGTGGATAAATATGTTGGTGAAGTTGTGGACTATATGACAGGCGTTTCTACTGACCTGAATATTGATACCAGTGATATTCAAAATGTTGTAAATAAATCTATTGATATGTTTGAAGAGCATACGGGTAAAACTGTAGATAGAACAGGTCTTGATAAAAGTTTGGAAATTACAGTGAAGACGGCACTTCCAGAAATTACTGCCACTTTGGATGCCGCAAAAAAAGAAAATGCAGAAAGTTTGGAAGTGCTTAAACAGGTAGAACATTATCTTTCTTTGAAATTTTTTTTAATTTTTGTAGGCGTTTGCGTTGTATTGGCACTGTTAATCTTCCTTATCAACATGAATGTTTTTGCATGGTTTAAATATGTGGGTATGCCATCTTTTGTAGACGGTCTGCTGCTTTTTATAGCTGGCTGCGTTGCAAAAGCAATTGTTCCTGGAATCCTAACTGAAGTTTTGAAAGAAGCTGGACTACCAGGCGGAGTTTTTGAAGGAATCTGGTCTTTTGTTGTGGTAATTCTTTCGCAGATTAAGATTTATGGAATTGTAGCGGCACTTCTTGGTTGTGCACTCTGGGTTTTTGGTTCTACGCTAAATAAAAAAAGAATCGTGAAAGAATAAAAGAATATGGAATAAAGAATGCAAAGAATTCAATCGAAAGTATTCTTATGAATGAAGTAAATCAAGAATTCGCTGGCTTGACTCTCAAAATCAATGAGATAAAAGCTCTTTTACAAAAATCGTCCTAACCCCGAGATTTTAGAAATTATCATCCCGGTCGAACATGTGGGTGACGAATTCCACAACGAGGGTCTTGTAGACTTCATCGCTGAAAAGAGGTTTTTGCAGCAGGTCGATGGTTTCTTGGCTGAGCAGACCTTTTTCGGCCATTTCTACGCCACCCTTGTAGTATTTGTCGGTGAGCATTTTGAGCCTTCGTGGTCCGCCTCTGTGATGCAATGAACGCATTTGCGGGCAGGCGACCAGCTGATAGCCGTCGTGTCCCAAGATTATGTCGAATTGCTTTACGATTGGCTCATAAACCACATCGATGTCGCACCAGGCACAGCTTGAAAGCAGAAGAATTTTCTGGCCTTCTTTTACATTTTGCAGGCCGTGCATAGGTTTGTTGAGTGCGTCCGGGTCGTTGAGCTGCTGACCCATGTAGGGGTGAACCATGCCGACGATTCTGTCCATTAGGCATTTCATTTGGCCCGGAACTCCAAAGAGGTAGAGCGGGAAGCTCCAGATTACGACATCGGCCGTTTCGAGCTTGTGGCGGATTAAGGGAACATCATCGTCTTTCATAAAACAGCTTCCGTCTGGACGACCCCAGCAGCTGAGGCAGCCTCGGCAGGGCTTGATATTCATTTTGTCGATAAAGATATATTCACTTTCGTAGTTGCCGGTTGAGAGCATTCCGTTTACAAAGGCTTCTGTTGGTACAAGTGTTCCGCTTCGTTCATTTTTAGGGCTTGCAACCATGATGAGGATTTTCTTTTTTCCGTTTGATTCGTCTTTCTCTAAAGTCATGCTGACAGTATAGCATAGTCAATCCATTGAATCAATTTAAGGCGCTTCTGCATTCAGAACTTCCGAAATATAAAATTTTCAAAAAATATTATTAAAAAGGTCTGAATTCTTTGAATTTACTTATTTATTGCGTTATACTGTCGTTAATGATTGTTAAAAGTTTTCTCAGAAATAAAGCATTTTTCTCAAATTATCTTGACAAGAAGACTTTTTCTCACATAATGCTTCGGGCTTCGGGCTTCGGGCTTCGGGCTTCGGGCTTCGGGCTTCGGGCTTCGGGCTTCGGGCTTCGGGCTAATCCTTTCCAGTTTTTCAACTCAAAATTCAATTTTCTTCTATATAAAAGACCGTCTTTGCAAGAGCTGAGTCGAATTCGATGAGGCTTTTCGAGGGACGGTCTTTTTTTTTACGAAAAGGAGGTGAGACTACATGGTTTTTCGACACAGAATCTATCTTTTTGTTCTTGTGTCAACTCTATTCCTTTGGGGCTGTTCCCTTTTTGACGAAGGCGACAAGGCTTCTGTTACATTCTGCGTAAATGAAGAAATGGTGGAAAAGCTAAGGCAAAGTGTCCGCAATGAGACGGGCTCAGGTCTTTCTGAAGATTCTCATTTCTTGCAGGAAAACGCTTCTGTTGGATTGGCTTTGGAGGCTCGTGTTCTTACGCCAGAAGATTTTGCAAATATGTTCGTTGATATTGAACTTAAAGGCGAATATTCAGCAAAAAGAAGGCTTCCTGCCCGTGTGGGCGCAAGGGCTGTCTTTGAGGACATTCGCATTGGAACGAGGCTTTATGCCCAGGCTGTCGCTTACCGGGAGGCTTCGGGCGGAAATCAAAATCGGACGGTTTATTACATTGGAAAATCTGCTCCGATTAGGATAGGGCGCGGCGACAATCCCATTTTTGTTCTGATGAAGACTGCCGGAAATTTCTCCGTAAAAGTCACGATTCAAAAGGAAGAAAATGACCTGTCACTTTCATATACCCGGGAAGGCAGCACATTCACCTTTAGGGTAGGCGATGGAAGCGAGTCAGGAAATACTAGCGAAAACGGCTATGTCTGGTATTTGGATGGCACAAAGCAGGAAGCAAGCGGCGGCTCATTCACTTTGGAAACAGAGGGTATGAGCGTGGGAATTTATGAAATTGAAGTTGCCTGTGGTGAAAAATCTGCTATGGCAACGGTTGAAATAGAATAAAAAGTGGAGGAGAAAATGAAAAAAGCGTTTTCAATCTTGATGATAGCAGGATTATTCCTGTTTTTTGGCTGTAACGACATTAGAGATGTTGCTGAAACTGAAAAGACTACTGTAGCGGCAGGAACGACTCTTGCAGATGAGGCAAGTGCCCATATCCGTTTTGTAAAGCCCGTTGTAAAAAGCGACTCGCGAACAGCTTTACCGGAATTCACGGATGAGTCTCTGGATTCCTTTGCCTTTGCACTCAAAGGTGGCCTTGTTACCGCCACTGCCCAGGAAGTTCTTGGAAGTTATGAGGGCTTGGAAGGCCTGGCAAACGCAAGTCTGGCCTGTGCTGAGGGCGAGTGGAACTTTGTCCTTACGGCAAGCAAGGACGGTACGGTCTTTACTGGAAGCCTGGAGGATGTCACCATCACATCTGGTGATAACGAGCTTTCATTTGAATTGACTTGGGATAAAAGTGCCCTGGAAGGAAAAGGCAGCCTTGAATTCAATCTGGATTATGGATTAGCCAAAAATGCCAGCGATGTAAAACTCGTTACGGCAGAGCTTTTAAGCTATGATGTGGCCACTGCAAGCGAAAGTGCCATCGAGGAATATGCAGAAAGCCCGCTTGTTCCTGAGAATAACGAAGTTACTTTTGCTGCCAGCGAGCTTGATGCAGGAAATTATCGCGTAAAGATTCATTTGTATGCTGATACTGAAAAAAAGCACCTTATAAACACATGGCGAGAACTTGCAATTATTACTGGCGGTCAGGAAAGCATTGCAAGCCGAGCTTTTGAAAGCCTTAACAAAGTTTACAAAATCTCTTATGAGCTTAAAAATGGAGCAGCGTCTGAGGATGCACCTCTTCCAACCTGCTTTACCCGACATTCTGGGGATGTGCTTCTTCCTGCTCCTGAAAGAGGCGGCTTTAGCTTTAGCGGCTGGTACAGCAACTCTGACTACCTTGGAGAAAAAATTGAAAAGATTTCTGCCGGAGACCTTGGCGACAAGACTTTCTATGCAAAATGGTCTAAGGCGGCAATTACAGTAAGCATTGGTCAGCTTAATGACCTTGGCCTCACCTATGAAGTTGATGGAAAGTCAGTCGTATTTACTGCAAAATCCCCTGCTGCTTCGGGCACGACGGGAGCTTCTTTCGTGTGGTCTGTTGACGGAATTCAGCAGAGTGCAAGCGGAAACACATTCACATTTGATGCAAGCACTCTGGCATCTGCCACTTATGAAATCGAAGTTGTCAGTGGTGACCTTAGCTCAATGGCTGCCGTTTTTGTAAATGGCGCTGACTCATGTTTATATGTAAGTGCAAACGGTGCAGACAGCAATGACGGAAGTGAAACAAGTCCTCTTGCTACAATTGCGGCTGCTGTAGAAAAAATGAACAACCCTGATATTGACTACACGATTTACATTGACGGTATGCTGGGCCGTTCTGAAGACAGCAATGAACTTGCATCTGGACAGTTAATTGCAGAGTTCCAGCCGATTGTAGAAGAATCTACCTATAGATATCGTTATAAAGCACCTATTCTTGCAAAATCAATTACTCTTATGGGCTTGAATCCCCTGAATGCAAATGGTGAGCCTGTGGACGGTATTAACCCGACTTTTGGAATTGATACTAACGGCAAGTCAACTCCAGTCCTTCTTGTTGCAACGAGTGTTCCTGTAACTTTGGAGAACATTAAGCTTACAGGCGGATTCTTGAAGAGCGGAGAAGCCTTAATGGTTGGCGGAACTTATCGTGATGAAAACGATGAAGGCATAGATGTTACGGCAAATGTAACGATTAAGGACGGAGTTCTCATTACTGGAAACAATATCTGGCAGGGAACAACATCTATCTATAATACACCTGTCAGAGTAGGCACTGGCTGTGGGTTAAAGATGGAAGGCGGAAAAATTACTGGTAATGTTACTGGACTCGGAGTTGTTTCTGTCGCAAGGAATGCAACCTTTGAAATGACCGGCGGCTACATCGGCGGAAACCACTTGTATCCATACTTTGACTATGAAACTTCTGAGTCTTATCAAAGCGTGACTTGCGGAGTTTCTGTCGTTGCCCCTGCTGAAGACTCTTCAATGGCTGGCGGTTTATTCAAGATTTCTGGCGACGCTGTTGTTGATGAAATATACCTCAAAACAGGAGCTGTCGTTACTCTTGCGGGTGCCCTTACTTCAGATACGAAAATTCAGATTGAACCAGAGGCATACACAGAGGGTCTAAAGGTCATTGACATTGCAGAGGATGCGGGACTTTCTCTTGAAGAAGCCTGTGACTACTTTACTGTCAAAGAGAAAGAAGGAGCCTACTGGCAGATTCTTGAAGACGGCACTTTGTTTGAAGGCTACCTCACTTCTACTTCTGGACTTGGCTCATTGCTTTCTTCTCTTAGTGAGAACACGGCAGAGACTCCTTACAAAGTGTCTGTAAGTGACAGCACGACAAACTTTGACAGCCTGCTCACCAGCGTGAACTCTGCCCTTTCTTCAAGCGGAAAATATGTCTGGCTTTCTTTCAAGGATTCTGCTTTCACAAAGATTGAAGGCGAATTCAGCGAGTATGTAACATGCCTCACAATCCCGGAAAGCGTTACAAGTCTGGGCTTCATTGACGGAGAAGGAATTCAAAGATTCAAGGTTGCTTCTGCTAACGAAAACTTTGCCGTATCGGGAACAGTTCTTTGCAGCAAGAATCTTAACACCCTTTACCGCTGGCCGCCTGCAAGTCCGGCTACAGTTGGAACAATTGCTGTAAATATCCACAGTATTGCTGACGGTGCCTTTGCAAACTGCAGGAACATTAAGGAATTTAATGTTCTTGAGGGAAACTCTTACTTCAAGGTGACTACAGGAGATATAACAGACAATTCATCTGCTTATTCTGCTTATCAAAGTGTGTTCTATTTTGTTTATGACGCTGACATTCCAACTGCTCCAGATTCTTCAGAGGATTTTGAAGCATGGCTTACATGGGATAAAACATATAGCTATAGAGTTAGAAATCAATATAGAAACGGTTATGTTCCAATTCCAGTTCTTACTTCTTATGATGGAAAAACTCTGGTTGCCGTTCCACCGGCTCTTGAATTGCTTACAGTAGCTGATGTAAAAGAAAAATCTGGTGGCTACGAAAAGGATCAGGGTGGTACTGATATAAATTATACTGCCTCTTCCGGCATAAGTCTCGATTTTGAGACAGTACGTCCTTATGCTCTTTGTGGCATAAAGAATGTTCAGGAAATTACTCTCGGAGTTACTGCAAATTCACTTCCGGCTTACACATTCAAGGACTGCTCAGCTCTTAAGTATGTCTATCTTTCTATTGCAGGTAGCACAATTAAACCGTACACATTCAGCGATTGTACGGCACTTCAAGGTGTGAACTTCCAGTCAGAGACTATCACCACAGTTCAATCCAATGCATTCGATGGCTGTACGGGTCTGGAGAGACTTTACTTCCAGGCAGGCGAAAACACCGGTAGGTCAGGTACGGCATCAGATGCATACCCAGCCAGCTGTACTGTTACAATTTCTGGTTATGTTGCCTAAGCGGTAGGGATTGTGGGAACAAAAAATCCGTCTATGGATTTTTTGTTCCTACGAGAATTTTCTAACGAAAATTCTCTCCTTGCTTTCACCCTGCGCGACGAAGCGTGCAGGGTAACGCCATTTATTCTTGAATTACTGGAAAGTTCAGTTATACTTATAAAATAACGGGGCTGATATGGAAAGAAAAATTCGGTTCAAATCTTTGCGCAAAAAACTTTTTCCAGTGTTTCAAGCGGCTTTTCTGTTGTTTTGCTTTTCAGCCTGTAATTATGAAGGTGAAACGACAATTATAAATTCTGCGAGCACTGTTCCAAAAGAAGAGAATCTGAATTTTGAAAGCCGTAGCGTTCCATACATCGAAGATTCATATTCCAAAGTTTCTTCTATTTTTATGCGGTTTTATGAAGAAAACGACTATCTTCCCTATGTGGGTGTAAAATACTGGCTTTCCTGGTGTGGAATTACAGTTAATAGTTTGACTTATTCCAATGGCGAATATATTCTCCTTGCAGAAACTCAAGGGAAAACCATTTCACTCGTCATAAATCATAAAAACAACACGATTTATTGTCCCAGCTGGGAAGTTTTTAACGATAGCGATAAGGATTTATCTTTTGCAGAAGGAACAAAATTCATAGAAATAACCAAAATGTTTAGCGGGCAGAGAGCAATTACCTTTGATCTTGGAAAATACGGATTTAAGATTTACGCCGGCATTGAAGATGTCTATGTTCCTTTTTGTGTTATGAATCAGCTTTTTACCTGTAATGTTTTGAGACGGCAACTGCTTTATAATGGTAAAAAAGTTTATCATTATACTGATGGGGAGTTGTATTTTGATTTTGTAGACAGTCCTTGGTATTCTGATGTGCACAATCGGCCTCAGAAGTTGGTTGACATTTCCTACAATATGCTTTGCATGACTCACGATTATCTTTATGGGCAGCCGGGATATTATGGCTTTGCTGATGACGGCAATGGATATGCAAAAGAAGATGTCGTCGCACTTGCAGATAAGCTTCCATTTGATGAAATGCTTATGCAATATGATCCAGAAACAAGAACTCTTCTTAAGTCAAAATCTTATGTTGATTATATTAAGGGGCTAAAACGCCTTGTTGCCTATACCTATGGTGACTGTCATGCAAGCGCAAATTGGACAAAAGTTTCTTCTAATGGATACGTTTATCTAACTCTGAATAATTCAGAAATTCGGAAAGCTGTTAGAAGTGTCGAAAATAGCGGAAAAAAACAATTTCGTGATAGAAAAGATGCCGAGCTTCATAAAGCGCGTGAAGGCGCTGGCCTTGAAGATGATGGTTATTTAAAAGATGAAAAGGAACTGGAACTTATAGATAATGGAAAGACACTTGTCATTCGTTTTGATTCTTTTAGCATGTATAAAGCAGGCTGGGATGAGTACTATAAGAATCCTTCAGGGGAGCCTGATCCTGCGGAGCTTCCATCGGATACTATCGGTTTACTTTACAAAGCATTCTATAATATTAAGAAAGACAGTAATGAAGAAAGCGGAGATTTTAAAGATGTGTCAACTGTCCTTTTTGATGTTTCTTGCAATGGTGGAGGATTAATAGACTGTCTACGATGGATTCTTGGCTATCTTTCTAAAACTGCAAATATAACTTATGATGATGTTCATACGGGCGCAAAATATAATGAATATTCTTATTTAGATTTGGATCTAGACGGTGAGGTTGATACAGCTTACTATGTAAATTTCATAGGGTTGAATTTTGCGGTTCTTTGTTCACATTGTTCTTTTTCCGCTGCAAATTCTTTTGCTTGTTTTGCAAAAGAGCGTGGGGCCAAAATTCTTGGTGAGCGGAGTGGTGGCGGAAGTTGTGTTGTAAGCCAGGCTGTTACCGCAGACGGTTTTCCATTCAATTTTTCTGGTAATATGCGTTTTTGCAATGAAACTTTTGAAAAAACTGTTGAAAATGGCGCTGTGCCGGACAAAGAGCTTTCTTATTCAGATTTTTATGACAATGATTCTTTGATTGCGTCTCTTAAAAAGGTTTTTGGTGAAGATTATCCGCAATAAGTGAGTGTTTGCATTTTATGCTTTCATAACTTTCATTTCCAGAAAACCTGCCGTTTCTTCTGCCCAGCTGAACTGGCTCATAAATTCACCAGCGAAGCTATTTAATGCATTTTTGTCACCGGCAAGGAAATCATAATAATCACATTTGACTACATCGGGATTGATTCGAAAATTATTGTATTCTGTAATAAAGAAATTCTGAATCCCAAGTTCAGCCAAAGTATGCTTTATATCTACGATAAGATTTCTGAGACTGCTACCATGTTGGCTTGAATTCGCTTTGTCGCCCCAAAGCACGGAAATCAGTTCTTTTGTGTTTACGGAGCTTCCGTTTTTGTAAACGAGATAGCCAAGTAATTCGTTGGATTTTTTTCGAGAGAATTTGACGACCTTGTTTTCGTATAAAAGCGTGAAGTTTCCGAAAGTTTTTGCTTCAAGGCTCTGTTTTTGCTTTTTTAGGAACATTATGTGCTTTTTTTCGATTCTCCTTTTGTAAAGCGACATGCAGAAAATCAGAACTGCTGCCAAAATGGAATCCGCAAGCCCAGTCAGTCCGAAATTTGAATAAATTCCCGGAGCCATCAAACTTAGTGCCGTTATGAGTCCTACCAAAAAGAGAATTGGTGAAAATGAAAAGACACAGAGAGCAATAAAACAAGTGAGGCAGTAGGCGACAAATCCGTTGAAAGGCTGTCCGAGAATGTAAAAATTGTAGACGGCGGCAAGAAGTGTTGCATAAATGATTATGTAGACGGGAATCGTCTTTACTTTGTAGGCTTTTTCTTTTGAAACATTTTTTGTGCATTTTGAAAACAGAAAAGTGAAAATGCCGAAAATCATGAAAATACTGAAATAAATCATCGAGACTTGATGTTCGTGAAGATTCGCATGATGCATTATTATTTTGGCGATTAAATTTCCGATTCCGAATAAGAATAAGAATGGGCTGACAAAAAGCAGGATGATTCTGTTTGATTCGCCCGAATCTGCCAAATCTTGATGAGAAATCCAGTAACGATTCTGATAAATTCTTAGAATCCCGATTTTCATGTTTCCTATTATAACCGTTTTTTCTAAGAATGTGCTTATTCCGTGCTGAATTTTCAAACCTTTTGTGCTGATTTTGTGCTTTTTGTCATCTAAAATTTGGTTAAAAAAAAGGAGACTAATATGAAAAAATTTATTTTTATTAAAATCGCTCTGCTATTTGCACTCATTTGTTCGTTTGTTTTTTTGTCATGTTCAAATGATGAAGAGACAGTCACAAATCAGCCGGAAAAAGGAAGTCCTACTGCACCGAACTTCTCATATGGCGAGTATATGTACAGCCAGTTATCCAATGTTGTCTTTTATCTAGATTCACAAAGATGTCTTGCACTTAAATTTAAGGATATTGGAAATTACAAGGCATTTGATGTTACATCATCGGAGTGTGTAAATAATGTGAGAAATTATGTTGATTATGGATTATCTGGTGAGCTTGTGTGGCATCCGACTATTAGCGATCTTTCGGCATATAAACTAACTATAGAAGGAACAAAATATTATGTTTATTCAGGACTTTTAGGTGCGGAGATAGGAACACTTGGAACGGATGGTAGTCTTTCGGGAACAAGACTTAAATCTATAACTGACAAAAGTAAATTTACACTTCCCGTAGATGGAAGTTATATTTCTATTTCAGCTTCCAGTGAAACAGCGACTAAAGTCACGATAAACAATGAATCAAAATACCTCTACGCAGTTATTTCTGGAGATGGACAAAGCATTACATTCTATTTAGACGATTCTGATTCAATTACCGATTTTACTTCGCTCATGTCTTATGTTTCTCTTACAGGTCTTAGTTACGGATTTGGATTAACTTCATCAACTCCATACACAGAAGTCACTAAAGATGGCTGGGAAATAAAATACGCCAATTCGAGACTCATAGTAACAAAAGAAAATGTGATTACTTCTTCGGTCGTTTTGAAGAAAAAAAGAATAAACGGAAACATAGAAAAAGGAAGATTAATATGAAAAAAGTAAAATACATCACAATTTTGTTGATTTCTGCTATTTTGTCTGCTGTTATTGCAGGCTGTGCAATGGGCGAAGATGGTAAAGATGGTCGAGATGGAAAGGACGGTAAAGATGGAAAGGATGCTCCGAGCATTGCGGAACAGACTTTTGATGTGAAGATTGAGGAACCTACCCTGAATAATGTAGTTATCCGCGGGCGAAAAGATGGAGAAGTCAGCGATTTAGGGCATATCACTCTCGGATTTTTGACCGGCAAGGAAGAAATTCCTTATGTTCCGCTTTTTGATAATATTCTTAAGGCTCTAAAAGGCAATGCTTATTCGATTTCGGAAGTAAATGCTGAAACTACGGAAGTGACGATTACAAATTCCCAAACGAAGACAAAAGCCGTCGTTGATTTAAAAAGTCATGCAATTTACTTTGATAACTATGATGCGTTCTTCCAGAATTCACAGACCTATTTGGATCCTACGGCCTGTGCCAATATTGGTGACTACATGGAAATAACAGATGCTTCCAATATTCCGGGACAGCCGATTAAGCTGGATTGGGTTAAACAGGATATTGGTGTTGTTATCTTTAAAGTGGAAGAGGACTATTGTCTGGGAATTCCGCTTCAGACTTTTGATGATGTTTTCGGTGGCACTCTGATTTACAATGGAAAGAACTTATATTATTCAACTAATGTAAAAGATATTCCTGTCGTTGCGGCTGATTATTATGGAACAGAAACTGCATCGGGCGTAAGAAGTGAGGCTCTTGCTGAATTCTGCTACAACGAGTTGTGTCTCAATCTTGACCTCAATTACGGCTTAAAGGCGATTCACGGAATTGAGGCGTTCCCAGATTTTGACTCGTATTTCAAAGCCGCAGGAATCCGTGATGACCTTAAGAGCACCAATGCACTCACTTTTGCGAATGCTTTGAATGATGTTTGCTCTTTCTACTTTGGTGATGGTCATTCTTTTTATAAGGTTCATTCTTATTATCTAGGAAAGGATGCGACACTTACGGAAAAACATACTTCTGCCATGGTCAAAAGCTATTTAAGTCATATTGAGGATTATGTTAATGCAAGGAATAAAAAAATCGGCAGTCAGTCCGTATATTCAGACGGGAATAAAGTCCGGGATCCAGTTAAATGTTATGAGGTTTCAAGTGATGGAAAGACAGCGATTGTCAGGTTTGATCATTTTACGGTCAACCAGTTGAAAGGTGATGCCATAAAAACATTGGTTGCAGGATTTACTGATGAAAAAATGGATGCATATGTTCATGCCCTTGAAAATGAATATGACACAATCGCCTTGATTCACGCAATCAACGAAAAAATTCAGGCAGATTCTAACATTGAAAACATCGTTCTCGACATGAGCTTGAACGGTGGTGGGGCAAATCATTCGGCGGCGTTTGTTCTTGCATGGCTTCTCGGAGAATGTACTTTTGATTTTAACAATCCGATAACGGGCGCAAAGTGGTCTGCGACTTACAAGGCCGATGTTAATTTGGACGGCTACTATAATTCTGCAGATACTGTGAGCGACAAGAATCTCTTCTGCCTTATCTCGCCAATCAGTTTCTCATGTGGAAACATGGTTCCGGCAATGCTCAAAGTCTCTGGTCGTGCAACGATTCTGGGAGTAATGTCCGGTGGTGGAACAAGCTGCGTTTATAACACAAGTGCGGCAGACGGAACGATTTTTCAGGTTTCAAGTAAAAATGTAATGAGTGTTGCAAAAAACGGCTCAACCTACGATATCGACACAGGAATCGAACCGCACTACTACATCAATAAGCCAGAAAATTTCTACGATAAGGCAAAGATTTCTGCATTGGTGAACGACATAAACGAAGCGAAGTTGGCAAATTAGAAAAAGAATTTAATTTATCAGGAGCAGGATTATGAAGAAAAAGAATATGTCTGTTATTTTCATGTTTGCAAGTTTGTCGGCTCTCGGTTTCCTCGGGTGTAGCTCAGACGATCCGTCAGTTGATAATTCAGATCCTTCTCCGCTCAATTATGAATATTTGACAGCTAATCGTAGCTTTATGGGTGGTTCTCTTATCTATGCTCCTGATGATACGACAGGTGAGAAAAGTCAGATTAGAGCAGGCACAAAAATTGGCGTTCGGCTAGGAAAATTAAAAATTAATACGGAATCTGTTCAGGTTTTCCCAGCGGGTACAGCTTCTATAACGAGTACTGGAAACCATGATACAGTTGAGGACTCGAACGGCACTGGCGGGGCTTCTCTTGATTCACTTTCCCCAGTTTCTTTGACAACGAATTTGTCAAGTCTTGGCGGGGAGTCAGCGGTCTCCACAATCTCAGGTATGATGAGCCAGAAATCCGGAGAGCTGGTTTTGGGGATAATACCCGCTGGCTTACTTTTATGAATGAAGATGATGCTCTCGATACGACTCTTTTTTACAGGTTCTCTGAAAGTGAGGTTCGCTCAGGCTATCGTGCGGTTGTGCAGTCAGAAGCGGTTGATGAGGGTTTGTACGGTGTAAACAGCGAAGGTGATTTTTTGTACATTTTCCATGGCGATAACAAAAATATACACGATACGATAGCCTTGAGGCACTAAGCTCTACTGACCCAACATTGAATTTTGGCGGAATTTCGTATGTCGTAACGGCAAGTAGTTCAGGGCGTTCTCTGATGAGCAGTGATGAGTTCGAAAATTTTGAAATCACTTATACCTACGAAATTTGGCAATTTCCTGATGGAGAGCGTGGAGTTGAGAATTTATTTGAGGATTTAGGCTCGGACGAAACTATTCTGGCACAGTTGAATTTTTCTCAGAATATGACGATTACTGAAAAGCTTGACCGGCTGAACACTCTGCTTGGAAGTGAAGCGTTTTTTACTCATATTGTTGACGCAAACATTCTCAATGATGCAAGTCTGAATCATGATATGAAATATACATGGAGTACCGTATCGCAAGATGATAAAATAAGGCTTTGTCGAAATCTGCTTGATGAGTTTTATGATGCTTCTCCGCATGCAGTTATTGACGCACCAGAAATTGAGAATATTTATCCAGATTTGTTTGTCAATACCGGAAGTCCTGAAAGTTTGAATTCTGACTCGTATTCAGGAGCCAGCAATATTGTCGTTGATTTGCAGGACAGTTCTCGTAAAGTTTATTCAAGCTATGGTAACTATAAGGATAGACATGATGAACTTCAGAAAGAGTGGAAGAAGTTCTATAGCATTGATTTGAGTCAGGTCATTTTATATCCAGTTCAAAAGGACAAGACACGCAGAATTGATCCAAAGACAGCGGGATTGAATTTAAGTGCAGGTGTAAAGGCTAGCGTATCCATAAAAAACAAGCATGCGAGAGTAAGGTTAGGGGTAGGTGTATGGCTTGATGTAGATTTGACATTGCAAAGTGTAGAAAGAATTCTTGATGATATATTTGGAGCGAATGCAATCATTGCTAGTGGAATGGAAGAAAAACTCAATAAACTATTCGGTAACAATCAAAATTGCGAGGTCAAATTAAGCGATGTGCATTTAAATGTCGGTGGTGTTCCACTTGTATTCGGTGCATCAGTTAAAGCAGGTTTTAACTTTAGCTTTGGAAGTTTAAATCCGCACATTTGTTTTTCAGGAATGTATGGTGGTGAAACTGAGATAAATGCAGATTATGGTTTTAGGAAGAAGATAAAACCTTATTTAAAAGTTAAAGCAAAAGCAGATCATTTCAATTATACAGATTTATATTTTGGGATTGAAGATTGGAATGCTCCTTATACAGATATAACTTTTGAACCGTGGTTAAAGTTTAATCCCTCGTTTGGATTAGGAGTTTCTGCCGTCAGTGTACGAGCTTCTGCTCCCATAACGGTGGGGGGACATTCTGTGTTCTTTTTATATGGTGCTGGTGGATATCAAAACGGAGGAGAAAGATTTGGAATTAGGGATTTAGGAGTTTTTCTTAGTGTATATTTTATTCCATATTTTGAGGCGAACCTTAAGATTGTTAAAATCAAAAAGAATTTTGCCACGTTGAAACCAGTTGACCATAATCTGATACTTTACCCCGAACCGGTAAGATTTGAGCGGAGAAAGGATAATTAAATGGACTTGTAAAGCACTCCGAATTCTTAAAAAAAAATAAAAATTTCTTTGACAAGTTTTCCTAAATGGCGATAGCGTTACCACCGAAGAAAGCGAGAACAAATACGAAAGGCTCAGCCTGAAGGTCGGCGGCTAAATCATAAACATCGGAAAGGCAAGCATGAGAATTAAGGCAGGCTTGTTTTATCAGTGGGATTGGGAGTACAACCACAACGAAGAGAGCTGGTTTCATTCCGGCAAATTTATTTTTGGCGTAGGAATGAAGAATTTGTACTGACGAGGATTGAATGGGATTTAGAAGGCCCCAGGAAAGTGCTTGAAACTTGTCGCACCCACTAGCATAAAATCCCTTTTTCTGATATTATTTGCTTTCAGTATGAAAACGGTAATTTGTTTTGACATGCTGAGTCTCAAAGTAAATAAATCAATTCATACTATTATTATTTGAATTTAACGGCGAATTCTTTTTTAGAGTTCGCCTTTTTTTTAG
>DGTW01000135.1 GCA_002393835.1 Treponema sp. UBA4326 | reverse complement strand
TTTTTACGACCGGGAGCCATTTTTTAGGCAGAAAGAGTTATAATGCATTTGCTCTGCTGCCTAAATCATCGTGCAGACAAAGGCCGCAATCAGACCCAGCGTGATTGCCAGTCCTATTGTGTGAACTGGAACAAAGGTGCTGAAAGCCAGCGCTCCGAACGAAATTGCCGTGGTTAAGAAGCTCAATGCGATTGCGAAAGGTTCCAGCTTGCTTTCAGTCTTTTCCTGCTCTTCATCAAGGCCGGCATTTTCGGCTTTTTCCCTCTTCATGTTTTCAATCATATAGATGATGTAGTCCAGACCAAGACCGAATACGAGGATGATTCCCGTAAGGCTGAAGAATTCGATTGATTTTCCCAGAAGCAGGAAAACGCTGACAATAAAAAGAACGCATGAAATCGGGAGAGAGGCGATTTTTGCAGTCTGTTTCCATGTGTAGAACCTTTTGAGCACAATCAGAATCACGGCGTAGGCAATGCAGAAGAACATGATGATAAGCCTTGTCAGGTGGTCGAGTCCGAGGCCGAAATCCTTCCATTTGTTCTCGTAGTAGGCAGAACCACATTCATTTGCGATTCTTGTGTATTCTTCTTCCGGTGAAAGGGTGACGGGAAGAACGATTGAATAATATTTTCCGTCGATTTCTCCCAGCCAGAGCATGTCTGATATTGCTTTTACAGAAGACGGAAGCTCAGCTTTTGGTGAGATTTCCTTTGACATGGCTTTTTCAAGATTTGCAAGGAAAGCCGTGTAATCAGACTCCTCGTAGCCCAGCATGGCGAACTGCTCCCGGGCGAATGGAAGAAGATTCTTTGCGGCGGCTTTTGACCGAGCCTGTTTTTCGAGGGAAGGCCGGAATCTAGAGGTTGCAAGGTAGCCCTTGTTTTGAATCTTGTCGATTTCCCGGCAGATTTTTTCTTCGTTCTGCAAAAGCTCTTCTTCAGTGTCGCCGTAGATTATGAACCAGCCTTCAGGCGCATATTTTGTGATTGCGGAGCATAAATCCTGGTCTTCCTTGACCCTGCCCTCGAAGGTGTAGAGCTTGTAGAGGTCGTTTTCGATTTTTAAATCCCTGTAGTGAAGGGCGATGATGACGGCAAAAATTGCAATCATGCTGGCCGAGAAGACGATGCTTGCCTTAGGATGTTTTTTGAAAGGTGAAGTCTTGTAGAATTTGAGTGCCTTGATGACCCGCTTTTCGTTTTTCGGCATCGGGAAGAGAGGGTATATGCAGACTACGCTCAGGAATGAGCTTAAAATACCTATGCTTGAGAAAATACCCATCTGCTTGAGGATTCCGAAGGGGGCGAAGGCCAGCTGAATGTAGCAGATTTCAGTTGAGAGCATTGAAAGGAAAAGGCCTTTGAGCAGGTGAGAGCGGATCGATGAAGTTTTCGTAAGGTTTGGATGACCCTTCCAGTTTACGAAATAGTGGAGGCTGTAGTCGATGCAGCTTCCGATTAAAGATGTTCCGAGGACGAGGGTGATTACATGAATCTCGCCGTAGATTGCCATTGTGGCACAAAAAGCTGCTCCCATGGAGATTAAGACCGACATGACAGAGGCAAAAAGCGGAACCACAGAATTGAAAACGAGAAGAAGCATGATGACGACGACAGAAAGCGAAATAGTTGAGATTATACTGATTTCGCTGATGGCTGATGTCGAGCTTTTGTGGCTGTGGAAAGGAGTTCCCGAATAAACGAAGCGGAGTCCGTCTTTTTCAAGTGGCTCGCAAACCCTGTAAATCGTGGCCACGCCGTTTGTTTTGCTTGCGACAGCGGCTCCCTTTTCGCTCAAAGTGGCGCGAATCATTACATACCATTTTCCATCGTATTGTGAGGCCAGAACTCCGTCCTTTGCGGAAAGGGCCGTGCTTGCTTCCTGAATGGAAGCGAGGAAATTCTGGGTGTTCGTCTCGTCAAGAAGGAAGGGGTCTTCTGCCAGATTTGAGAGTGAGGTGAGGGTAAAGGAGCCGTAAACCTGTGCCAGTGAGTTCTGCACGAATTCAGCAGCACCTTCCTCTGTTGAAAGGAGATTTATGTTTTCTTCACTTAAAAGTGCCCAGCGGTAGGGTGCGACAAAATCCTCGATT
Organism: Treponema sp. UBA4326; assembly: GCA_002393835.1. Classification (GTDB taxonomy): domain Bacteria; phylum Spirochaetota; class Spirochaetia; order Treponematales; family Treponemataceae; genus Treponema_D. The sequence goes on along the minus strand of DGTW01000135.1, from coordinate 507 downwards.
TCGGTGATTGCGGAATTTTCTGCGTAAAGGGAGATTGAGGCAAAATTATCGCTGTCTTTGAGGGAATTGAAGGCAGTCTCTGCCGCTTCTCTGGCTTTTGCAAAGTCTTCATGGCCTGCCAGGACGAAAATGCTCTTTTCCATGTTGTCGGAAAGCTTTTCGTCAGCCTTGCCCATGGCGGCTCCCAAAGTTGAGTCAGGCAGCATGTTGAAGAAATTAGCGTCGATGTTAAAGCCACGGACTGTGATTGAGGCCAGAAAAGCCGTGATAATCAAGGCATGGAAACAAATCCAGGTGCCAACCAGAAATTTAGTGTTAATAAGTCGTCGGAGAGATTCTTTCATATTTTATTATACACTTTTTTGAGTGGCATTGTCATCATAGCCCCTTTGGAAAAGAAAAGGTTCAAGGAAAAGAGAAACCTTTGGCAGAAAGGTTGCGCTTTTCCTTGCCGCTTCCGCGGCAGCACAAAAACGAATGCACCCGTAAGCCGTTTTACTCCCTCGC
>DGTW01000196.1 GCA_002393835.1 Treponema sp. UBA4326 | reverse complement strand
TCGCTTTCCGTGTTGAGCTCGTAAGCTTGAGTCAGATATTCCTTGATTTTATTCAGGTTCTGACTGCCACTCTCGGCAAGCAGACGGCCAGCCGTAAAGAGAGCCATTTGCCGGTCTTCATCAGAAATAAACTTGTTTTTGGCTATTTTTGCGAATTCTTCACAAGCTTTTTCGTATTCATTATCAAGAAAATAATCTTCAGCCTTCGCATTTGCAAGCGCAATAAGATGATTCAGATAATTCTCGGTCTCATTCGTTTTGTCGAGAGAAAGATATAATTTGCTTAGCGGAGAAAGATGATAGAAATATTCCGTATTCGTTGTCTCACAAATCTGGTTGATGGCAGCAAGTTTTTCTTCCTTTGAGCCGGTCCTGATTTTCGCAAGACTTTCCTCAAAGGCGGAAATTGCAGGCTCAACTTCGGCAAAAGAAAGACGGAGAGCATCGGCATCATCATTTCCCTCGACAGTGAGTGGCGTAATAACATAGCCTTCAGAAGACAGAATCAGGAAATATGGAGTCGCCGGAACGCGGAAAAGTTCGTAAAGCTTTAAGTCCCGCTGAAGATTTTTCTGGTCAGTGTCATAGCGGCTGTTTGAATAATCAAGATTTACGAGGACATATTTTTCAGTATAAGATTTTAGAAAGTCCTCCGTGTTGAAAATCTTTTCTTTTAAGTCACGACTTTGACCGTCGCTCTCGTCTTCACTGAAAAAGAGGAAAATTCTTTTGTTTTCATCCTGAGCGACTTTTTTTGCGTCATCAAGATTAGAAAGCCATCCGGAAGAATCAATGTTTGAGCCACAAGAAAAAAAAGCGAGTGCCGTAAAAACAGCGGCGATAAGCATAAATGTTCTTTTCATAATAAACCTTTTTAATTGTATCAGATTTTTTTTGATTGATATATAGGAAAACGAGGGGTAAAATGATAATGGCGAAGCAATAGTTGCAAATAGAAAGCTCGAACTTTTTGCTTTTCCGTTAACACTTGCTACAAGTTTTGGAGGTAAAAAAATGCTTGTTACAATCCTTATGGGTCTCATCGTCGGTCTGCTTGGTGGATTTTTTATGGGCTTCAGCTTCGGCGGAAGTACGCTGGTCGGTTTCTTAGTCTGTGTTCTCGTGGGTATCGTCGGCTCATTCATCGGCGGATTTTTGGGTTCTGCCCTCAAAGTCAAGAATAAGGTCGTTCAGTTCATTCTCGACATTGTTGGAGCCTGCGTATTGATTGCCATACTAAAGGCTGTATTCTAAATTTTCACCCGGTTTTTCTTCCATTTCTTCGACCGTCCTTTTTAAGGTTTCTTCGAGAGCCTTTTCATAGCCGGTCAAGGCCGCAAAAGGGAGAAAGATTTTTGCCCGCTGACTTACGGGCATTCTGGGGTGATTAAAGTCTGATCTTTCTGGCGGCCATCTGGTATTGATTATGTCATCGTATTTCATGCCTTGTGGCCTCCAATCTGTTTGTTTCTTTCGATTGTCATTGCGCTTTCCTGCAGGTTCGTTCCTTTTAAAATCGCATTTTTCCCGAATTTTTTAATGATTGCCAGCCTGGCCTGCTGAAGACTCTCTTCTTTTTTGTCAGGGAGATTTTCTTCAAGACTGTCAAAAAGACTGGCTTCCCTTTCTGACTGATTTTTTACTTCGTTGGCAGAAATATTGAATCTCCTTACTTTTAATGCAGGATTTACAATGCGCTCATAAAGGCTTACAAAACCTTCGACGATTGACTTTGAGGAATTGGTGTCATCGCCCACAAAAATTGAACCGTGGGCAGGTTTTGGAACAATCCGGCCGTAAAAATCACTTACAAAATCCCCGTCAAAATTCTCCGGGATTCCGTCGATGTCGTAGCCCACCTGCAAAGTAACCGAGCTTGTGACAAGATTTTTTTCAAACAAATCCAAGGCTAAAAGCTCTGCCATTTCCCGTACGATGATTTTTCCTTCATCAAAAGAATAGGGCCTCTGGAGAACCTGCCCGCTGGTGAGGGATTTTGCCGTGCTTTTGTAGCTTTTGATGTCCTTCATGCCCACATTTTCGTAGCCCCAGGCGTGGTCAATCAGGATTTCTGCATCAATTCCAAACTCGTCATAAAGAAGATTGGGATTTTTGAGGGAAGAGCGGGCAATGTCCCCCATGGTGAAGATATATTTTTTCTCCAGCCGGCGGGCTATTCCTTTTCCAATACGCCAGAAATCCGTGAGCGGCCTGTGCGACCAGAGTTTTTCCCGGTAAGTCATTTCGTCAAGCTCAGCGATTCTCACTCCGTCTTTGTCCGCAGGAATATGTTTTGCCACAATATCCATGGCGATTTTGCAGAGGTAAAGGTTTGGAGCGATTCCCGCCGTGGCAGTAATTCCAGTTTCAGAGAGAATATTTTTGATGACTTTGATGGCGAGTGAGTGGGCATCAGTTTTGTAAAGCGTAAGGTAAGAAGTAGCATCAATAAAAACCTCGTCGATGGAATAAACATGAATGTCATCGGGAGAAAAATATTTGAGATAAATGTTGTAAATGCGGGCCGAATACTGAATGTAAAGCGCCATGCGGGGAGGAGCCGTGATGTATTCAAGAGCCTTCCCGGTCTGACGCTTGATTTCGCGGGCCTTGGCCTCCACCTCAAAAAGTCTGCTCCGCCCGGAAAGCCCGTAAGCCTTTAAGGCCGGAGTGACCGCAAGACAAATCGTTTTGCTTGAGCGGCTTGAATCAGCGACCACAAGCTTAGTGGTAAGTGGATTAAGGCCCCGCTCCCGACATTCAACAGAGGCATAGAAGGATTTCAGGTCAATGGCGATATAGGTTTTCTTTTGGGACATTTGAGGTAGTATACCATATTTTTGCTTAGTGGTGTTGGATTTTATAGCAAATCTTCATTCACTGTGCTATAATTTATTTATGGCTGATCGATTTTTGCCCATCGGCATTCAGGATTTTAAAAAACTCCGCAACTTCAACAACATCTATGTTGACAAGACTCCCTATATTTATGAGCTTGCCCGAACAAGTACGCCCTATTTTTTAAACCGCCCCCGCCGTTTCGGTAAAAGCCTTTTACTCTCAACAATGGAATACTACTTCCGTGGCAAAAAGGATTTGTTCAAAGGTCTTACCATCGAAAAACTGGAAAAAGACTGGGTGGAATATCCGGTCATAAAAATCAGTTTTGGACGAAGTTCATACGAATCACATGACAGTCTTCTTGCCACCATCGACAACATCTTAGACGAACACGAAAGTTTCTTTGAATTAGAAAAAAAATCAGACAATCCATCAGTTCGTCTGGATAATCTTATTCATTTTGCCTACGAAAAGATCGGCAAACAGGTAGTCATCTTAATTGACGAATACGACAAGCCAATTTTAGACGCACTCTACACCGAGTACGAGGAGCAGAACCGCCAGGAACTTCGCAGCTTCTATAGTCCGCTAAAAGACTGTGACCAGTACATCCGTTTCCTTTTCATCACGGGAATTACGAAAGTTAGTCATGTGAACATCTTTTCTGGGCTAAACCAGCTCAACGACATCAGTCTTACTGAAAAATATTCTTCAATCTGCGGAATCTCAGAATCAGAACTTGAGCAATATTTTATGCCGGAAATCGAGGCACTGGCAGAGCGACAGGAAATGAGCCTTGAAGAAACAAAGGCCAAACTTGCCCAAATGTACGACGGCTACCATTTCACCCACGATGTGGAGGGCGTTTACAACCCATTCTGCCTTCTAAAGTGTTTTTCAGATAAAGATTTCGGCTCCTACTGGTTTGAAAGCGGCACGCCATCGTTTCTCGTAAAAACCTTGCAAAATCAGCCGCTGGAGCTTACAACAATAATCAACGGTCGAAAGGCAAAGGAAGATCAGTTCAAGAATTACGACCCGGACTCAAAGAACATGCTGCCTGTGATTTACCAGAGTGGTTATCTTACTATTAAGGGATTTGACAAGCCAAAAAGAATCTATACGCTGGACTTCCCAAACCGTGAGATTGAAGACGGATTCATCAACATCCTCTTAAAAAAATTCGTGACAGTTCCTTATGACGATTTGGGACTTGCAATCGGAAATCTGTGCGATGCCCTTGAACTCCACGACTTGGACCAGGCACTGAACATCATCAAATCCGCCATCGCAGACCTTCCCACCGTGGTCAAAAAAGACATGTGCGAAAACTACTACGAGTCCGTCACCCATTTGATGTTCCGCATGACAGGCTGGCGGGTAGTCTCAGAGCTGCAGAATGTCTGTGGCCGAAGCGATGTTGTGGTGGCCTCAAAGGACAGCGTTTTTATCTTCGAGCTTAAAATGGATAAAGGCCGGTCTTTTGAAGAGGTTGCAGAAGAAGCCCTCTCCCAGATTGACGAAAACGGCTACTCACAGAGATTTGCAGTCAGCGGGAAAGCCATGTACAAAGTGGCCCTCGTTTTCTCCAGCGAAGGAAAAGGCCTTTTGGGCTGGAAGGTAAAGGCATAAAAAAACTGGCCTCAACCGAGACCAGTTTTTGCAAACAGCGACAGGAGGTCGCATCAAAAAAGCTGAAAAAAAATCCCGCGAGAATTTTGCAAAGCAAAATTCTCGTCGCTAAAAAAATTACAAGGATACGCTAGCCGCGTAAGCGGCGAGTTAATTACTTCCACTCATGTCAACGACACGAAGTGGCGTATGTAATTTTTTTAACAGCCCATTCCACCATCAACGCCAAGAACCTGGCCAGTGATGTATGTGCTCAAATCACTTGCGAGGAACAATGCTGCATTTGCGATGTCCTCCGGCTTTCCGGCTCGCTTGAGTGGCAAAGTATCTACCCACTGAGCTTTCATGTCGTCTTTGAGAACGGCAGTCATGTCAGTTTCGATGAAGCCCGGTGCAATTGCATTTACGCGAACGCCACGGCTTCCCACTTCTTTTGCCAGGGCCTTTGAGTAAGCGATGATTCCGCCCTTTGAGGCCGCATAGTTGACCTGACCGCCCTGTCCGTGAAGCCCAACGATTGAAGCCATGTTAATGATTGAGCAAGATTTGTCTTTTGCACGAATCATGTTGCTTGATACAATCTGGCTGATAAGGAATACGCTTGTGAGGTTGATGCGGATTACGTCGTCCCAGTCTTCTTTTTTCATGCGGAAAGAAAGACCGTCGCGTGTGATTCCGGCATTGTTTACAAGAATGTCGAATGTTCCGGCCTCTGCAAGAGCTGCCTTAACGACCTCAGTGACATTCTCAGCGTTACCGACATCAGCATAAATCTCATGGAAAGCAACACCGTTTTCTGCGGCAAGCTTTTCCAAATCGTCTTTTGCGGCACTTGGTTTAGAGCACAATCCCCAAACCTCAGCTCCGTTCTTCAAAAATACTTCAACGATACCGCGTCCAATACCACGGCTTGAACCAGTTACAAGTGCTTTTTTATTCTTCAACAACATAGTTTTCTCCTTTATTTATCCACAGATTTCCACAGATACTCACAGATTATAATTTTTGCAGGGGGAAGTCTCCCCCTGCGCGCC
>DGTW01000095.1 GCA_002393835.1 Treponema sp. UBA4326 | reverse complement strand
ACAAAACGAGTGTTTTTGTAAGCCATTTTGCTCCTTCGCGCCATTTTTGATACAAAGTCAAATATAATGCCCTTGCCCTGCTCCATGTCCTGACAAGTTTTATTTTTCCATTCCGGCATTTTCCGAACCAAAAATCCATCCATGGATTTTTGGATTCGTACGAGAATTTTCTTGCAGAAAATTCTCTCTTTGCTTTTTTCCTACCTCCTGTAGGAACTTTATTTTTCCATGCCGGCATTTACGAACAGGGTGTCCTGATACCAGTCTACTATCATGCTGAATTCTTTTGTCTTGTAGCCGGGGCAGTCGGCGTGGATTTTCATCACTTTTCCGCTAACAAGCTCCTGGGGCGGCACCTGACTGAAAAGGACATATTTTCCCTTATAAAGCAGGGTAAAGGCCGTCTTTCCTGTAAGAATCTCGCCAGTTTCTGAGTCAAAAGCCCTGGTCTGCACCGTAACCTGACGGTCACTTTTCTGAAGATTGTCGAAATTCAAATTGACGCTGTCGCCCTTCATCACAAAAGTTGACCACATCACATAGGAACCGATGAGAATCTTGACTCTGTAAAGTCCGTCCTTCAGGTAAACAGGCTTGGTCGTAAGATATTTTATGTTCTGGGCAGATGAAGCCGAGATTCGCTTTCCGGATTTCGTTCTGGTGACTATTCCCTCTGAATTCTTGAAATCCCGGCGACTGCCCCCGACTTCCGGCAAATCAGGATCGCTTTCGTCAAAGAAATATGCCTTTACCGGTATATCAAGCCCATAGATATTGTTCTGAACTCCTGCCACAGGGGTAATCAAATTTAGCGTGACAGGCTTGTACCAGGGACTCAAAACTGAAGCATGGAAAATTCCAGCGTTCCAGGCATAGAGGGCCAGTATACCCACTACAAGGGCCGTGGCTGCATAACTGGCAATTTTAACTCCAAGCCGGCTTTTCTTTTCAAATTCAGGAATGATGAACTGATTCTTTGAAAGGATGATTTGCGCCAGGGAAATTCTAATCGCATGAGTGTCGTAATCTCGCAGGTAATCCTTTATGATCTTTATTACCGAATCAATGGACTTATAGCGTTTTTCGGGATTACCCTTGAGCATTTTTTTTATCATGCGGCAAATCACCGGGGGAATTGAATGGTCAATCTTCCGGGGATTTATGTATTTTCCCTTCCGAATTTTCTGAAGATTTTCCTCGCTGATTGTCGAAGCAAAAGGCTTAGTGCCCGTGAGCATTTCATAAAGCATGACGCCCATGGAATAAATATCAGCCCGGTTGTCAACAGAACGGGAATCCATAATCTGCTCAGGACTCATGTAGGCCGGGGTTCCCAAAGTGACTCCAGTCTGGGTGACATCCTCCGCAACCTTGGTGACAATCCGCTCTGATTTTGTAACCGCAATTTCCTCAATGTCGTCGCTGGCCGCAATACCGAAGTCAGCAAGCTTTACCTCTGCCCTGCGGCTGATAAGAATGTTCCCCGGCTTTATGTCCCTGTGGACGATTCCCCGGGCATGGGCAAATTTAAGAGCATAGCAGGCGTCAAGAAAGACCAAAAGCGAAAGTTCTGTCCCCAGCGACACCTGTTTTTCGATTACCTGAGCCAGGGAAAGGCCGTCAACGAATTCTTCTACAATATAGTGGCTGTTTCCCTCGACGAAATAATCAAAGAGATGCACGATATAGGGGCTCTGCATGTCCAGGAGAATCTGAGCCTCCCGCTTGAATCGCTCCCGAATCGTGGCGTTTCCCTTAATCGTGAGTTTTTTTAAGATGACCATGCGTTTTAAGGTCGGGTGTACGGCCTTATAAACCGCCCCCATGCCGCCCTTGGCGACCAGGCCCATAATGCGATACTTACCAATCATCTGAGGAAGGTTCTCTGCCATTATTGTCTCCTATAGTTTTAACCACAGATTAACACGAATTAAACGAATTATACAAATTAACACGAATTAAAATTAGTTAAATTAGTGTAATTCGTGTCTGAAATTTCTCTCAACATCAACAATATCCCGCTCCGGCTCGAATTTCTTGCCCGGAAGCACAAGGGCCACCTGCTCCACATCGGGATTATGAATCTGCACCAGGCGGCCTTCCTGACGAAGGGCATATTTTCCCAAAACCGGCCTGTGCCCGGTAAAATACCAGGCTATGTCCCGAGCAGATTCAGGAAGCAGTTCCCTGAAAAAATGCTCCACCGTGCCCTCACTGGCAGCCCCGTTGGCCGTCCAGGTCAGGGCAAATGACACCATGGAAAAATCCTCATGGTAATTTATGAGCTGGGAGCGGCTAAAAAAAGTCGCAGGCTCTGCATGACTCACCACGCATTTTTTAAAGGCGGCGCAAATCGGAAGGGCGTTTTCAAAGCAATAAATCTCATGGAGAATCAAATCGTCATAGGCGTGCTGCAAGAAGTCTCTCACCATGTTTCCCTCGTCACAGAATTTACAGAAGGGAACATTTCCGTGCTTTGGACGCAAGTCTTCATTTAGAACATTCTCGTGATTTCCCTTCAGTATATGAAAATGGCTGGCAAATGCTGATTTTAGCGAAAGGAGCATTTCAAGCAGGGAAAGGTTTTCTTTCATTTCCTGAGTTAAGGCTTCGTTCACGAGATTTCCGGCCATACATTCCAAAAAAGCCTTTTTCCATCTTTCCCGGCCACGATTTTCCGAGTGAAAAATATCCCCGACACAAAGTACATAAACCTGGCCAGACTGCAAAAGCTCAAGAACGCTTTTTCCCCCGATTTTAAGATTAAGTATGTCCAGGATGAATTTTCCCCTGCCATGCAAATCAGGAACTATAACCAGGGGGAAGTCTTTAAATTCATCTGAGGTGAAATCCAAGAGTCCCCCGGCTTTTCCGTCATCTGCCAAAGGCCTGTAGCTTGAATTTTCTCCTTCAAGGACAGAAATACCGCCTTCCAGAAGGGCAAGCAAGGCTTCGTGGGAAGGCAGTTCGGGAGAATCGAGGTAGTTTTTTAGGAGTGCCTGAATATTTGACAAAAAAAATTCCATTTATGACATTACGAAAGTCGCCGCACCCACGGTGATTTTGTCGCCTGGATTCAGCTTGACATATTTGTCAGGAGGAATCCTCTGGCCGTTCAGGAAAGTTCCGTTGGTGCTTTTTTCGTCTTTAAGGAAATAAGCGTCGCGGATTTTCTGAATGGAGGCATGAAAGCGGCTGGCCAGTTTATTGTCGATTACGATTGAGCAGTCTGGTGAGCGGCCGATTGTCATTTTTGCCACAAGACTGATTTTCTTTTGGTTGAAGATTAGGTATGAGACAGGAGAACCTTCGGCCACCTTCTCCAAATGCTGCCCCACAGGGCTGGTCATTGCAATAGTAGTATCGTTTGCCATAAAAAAAGTATAACATGAAAAAATAGTATTGGCAAAATTTTTCGTTGCAATATACTGAATTCTGCCTTAAAATAAAATCATGGACTTTCAACAAATAGTAGATTCCTATGAAATGGCAGCCGCAGTCATGTCCGTAGAAAAAAAATCTGACGGTCATTATGGCGACATCAGAATTGTCTCGGCAAATTCTATGTACAAGAAAATAATGGGTCCTGGCTACCATGACAACATAATCTATACAGAACTTATTCCCAAAGAGCCAAATTTTGAAGACTTCTGCTACCGTTGTGCTGTCGGAAAACAGTATCTTCATGCCTATGTAGACACAAAATCCATGGGTATATGGACGGACGGAACCTACATTCCCCTGTCAACGGAATATGACAACGAAAACATCTGCTATTTCATTTTTTTCTTTGAATTCACTAACGGTCCTGAATCAGAAAAAATGTCCGACATCTCAGTAGACATAGCACCCGATGTAATCAAAACCTGCATAACCCTCAGGGGGTCAGAGAATTTTTACGAGAGCATGAATACTGTAATCTCCGACATTCAGAAAAAGACCCATTCCTTCAGCAGCGTCATAATCATGATTGACAAGGAAAAACAAAAATATGCTCCCCTCTGCTCTAAATTCAGGGATGATGTTGCAGTCATCGAAGATTATGCCCCCTACCTCACTCCAGATGTAGTTTTCTCATGGGAAGGAACCATAGGCAAAAGGGACCAAATCATCGTCAAAGACGAATATGACATGGCACAACTTGAAAAACAAAATCCAGTGTGGGTCAAAAGCCTGAGAAGCGCAAAAGTCGAGAGCCTTGTCCTCGTTCCCCTCTCTCATGGCAAAAAAATGATGGGTGTCCTCTTCATCACGAATTTCGATGTAGAGCATATAGTCGAGCTAAAAGAATACATTCAGCTGACGGCCTTCTTCCTTTCCTCAGAAATTGCCAGCAACGACATGATGGAAAAACTGGAATACATGAGCAACGTGGATTTCCTCACAGGAGTAAAAAACCGAAATTCAATGAATGCCCGAGTTGACTGGCATGTAAGCGGCGACAAGCACGTGCACACACCTTTCGGCGTTGTTTTCGCAGACTTGAACGGTCTAAAGCAATGCAACGACAATGGAGGCCATGAAGCTGGAGACAGGCTGCTCAAAAATGCGGCCAATCTTCTAAAGAAGCACTTTGTAAGCGACGAAATTTACCGCTCAGGCGGCGATGAATTCGTCGTGATTGTTCCAAACTGTAGTAAAGAATCCTTTGACCAAAAGGTAAAGGTCTTAAAAGAAGAGTCAAGTTACGGTTCGCCCGTATGCTTTGCGGTTGGCTCAGACTGGAGCGACGGCGACAGAGACCTGCGTTACTGTATGCATGTTGCCGACGAAGCAATGTACGCCGACAAAAAAGAATTCTACAGGCAGCATCCGGAACTCGCCCGAAGATAAAAAGCCGGATTTCTCGAATTGTTTAAGATTTCATAATGCGCTATTATTCTAGACATGAATTCAGAGCATTATTTTGACTGGGCGGCTACTGCCCCATGTGACGCAGAAATTTTACGAGAATCTTTGGAAACCGCAATTCAATACGACGGAAACCCGTCTTCAGTTCACAAGACAGGAAAAGAAGCAAGAAAAATTTTTGAGGAAGCGCGAGAATCATGCGCAAAAACTCTCGGCGTAAAATCAAGCCAGCTCTACTTCACATCAGGCGGCACCGAAAGCGACCATATACCGCTTTTATCAGTTTTGAATACTCCTGCAAAAAAAGGAAGAATCATATTGAGTGCGATTGAGCATCCTGCCCTTCGCGAAGAATGTTTCATGCTCAAAAAACAGGGCTTTGATGTCGTGAGCGTAAATCCCGACAAAAACGGCTTTATCGCACCACAGTCAATAATCGAAAACCTTACCCCTGACACGCTTTTTGTCACGGTAATGGCGGTGAACAACGAGACGGGCTGCATCCAGAGCATTTACGAGATTGCCGACGCGCTGGAAGAAGCCGCAAAAGGAAAGAAAAAGCCTCACTTTCATGTTGACTGCGTTCAGGCGGCAGGAAAAATTCCGCTTGATCTGTCGCACAAAGGAATCGACTCAGCGGCATTGAGCGCCCACAAAATCTCAGGCCCGCGAGGAATCGGTCTTTTATACCTTGCAAAGCCAATGAATTCATTTCTGGTCGGCGGCGGCCAGGAACAGAACATCAGAAGCGGCACGGAAAACCTTTTCGGGGCCGTTGCATTCGCAAAATGCCTTGAAAAATTCTATCTCGGAAAAAACGCTGCCCCAAGCACAAATGAACGCTACGAACAGCAGAAGGAATGGATTATTGACTTTTTGAAAAAGCTGAAAACTCTGGAGAAGTGCCGCCTCGTCCCGGAACTCCGCGAAGATTTTAGCGAGGAAACTCAGTCGCGTTTCAGCCCATGGGTGGTTCAGGCAGCCTTTGTGGGAATCCCGGGCAATGTGATGGTTCGCGCTCTTGACGCAAAAGGTTTTTGCATCTCAACAGGAAGCGCATGCTCAGCCAAAAAACAAAGCCGCCCGATTCTCGCAGCGATGAACGCAAGCCGCGACATTCAGGACAGCGCGGTAAGGTTCAGTTTCGGGGCCGCCACGACCAAAAAAGCGATGGAAGAACTGTTTGAAGCGGTGAAGGAAGTAGTAGAAGATTTCTGGGCATAACGACTAGTAAGGCAAAGCTGCCCACAGTTGTTGAGTTTATCGAATCCACCGTAAATGTTCATTTGCAAAGAATCACTTTGTGTTTTTTCTAAGGCAGTAGTAATTTATAATGTCTTTTTTCAATTTGCCGAGAGAGACTTGATTGATGTCGCAGTCTTTTTCTGAAAACAATATGCTTTCCAAAGGAAGATATGAATGCAAAGTTGTAGATGTATCAGAATTCTTAGAGAAAAGGCGACTTATTTCATCTCTTTTTGCTTTCCAATAGTATTTTGATTTTTTGAACAAATCAACCACTTGGTCTTTGTGATACTGATACCGCTCTACTAATTTGAATATTTTGATGTTATTTTTTGCCCGCACTACAAGAGGTGCAGAATTGGATTTTGAGACAAAAAATATTTCAATATTATCCTCATCTAAATAATCTGTCGTTTTATTCAAACTTACAGAAAAACGCATGATAGAATGAAAATCATGGAAATATGGATGCAGATACGGAGTTTTCATAAAATTTTCACTTCCTTTTAATCGTTCATTGCAAGGCATACATGAAGGAATGAGATTGTACAGACACAATTGGTATTTTTTATATTTTGATTTGCAGAAATAATGATCAATGTCTGGACGCAAAACTGCGTCACCATCTTCTGAAAACACAGTGTATATGTAATTGATATTACAATACGGACAAACTTTTACGCATATAATTTTAGTAAAAGAATAGGCATTATTTTTTGAGGCTGAAAATGCATCATAATCTTTAAACTTACTTAGAACATCTTTTGCCTGTTTTATTTGCTCATCTGTCAGATTTATTTTTTTCATTTTTTTTCATCTCCCACATATCAGTCAAAAGCGTTCTAAGCAAATCATCGCCAACACAATCAATCAGACTTTTGTACTTCGTCATTTTTTCATAATCTATCGTCTTTTTAGATTTTAGCTTTTTTATAATTTTTCTAATCTTCTCGCTGGCAAAATCTCCAATTGTATTTTCCATAAAGAAATTTTCTGTGAAAAGTTCGCCTATATTGCCAGCAAAAGTGTTTTTATCTTTTAGAACTTGTTTCGTTGAACCGTCTTTCTGTCGCTCCAAATAGATGATGTAGTCATTTGTGACATCGGACAGCAAAAACGGAGAGTGAGTTGAAATGATGAAATTTTTCTTCTTATCCGAAAAATCAAATTCTTTCTTCCTAACCACAACAATACGATTTTTCGATTTATCTTTAACAAATTTTTTATTATCAGGTATATTTTTTATATCTCGAAAACATTGTAAAAAGTCATGTAAAAAACTTCTGCACCAGTCGGGATGCAAAAAAGTTTCCGCTTCATCAAGAACCCATGTATTCAAAGTTTCTTCTTTCAATATGCTAAAAACCTGATAACGATATTTAAATTCATTATATTCTCCTGAACTCAAATCTTCAAAATGTCTTTCATCATCGTCAAATTTTTTATAACCATCAAAGAAGATTTTTTTATCAAAATAAGATTTTTTGAGACCAGATATTTTGCAACAAAGTTCTTCAAGTTTTTTTACTTTTGACTTTACCTTTTTAAAATCAGAAATTTTATATTCACCATTAAAAAGTTCTTCTTGTAAATCACATAACTCGTTATAGTCATATATATTGCTGTGAAAAAATTCAGAAAGCAAGTCTAAGCATTTTCGATTGCTATTGTCTAGGTTTTTCTTTTTGTTTTTAAATTCCATCATAAATTTTGCATCTGACAATACACAAATTGCAAATACATTTTTTCTTAAGTTAGAATAATCCTTTGAAGTTAATAAATCTCCATAATCATCTTGCAAATCGGAAAATTCATTCTTAATATCCCATATAGCTACACGGAAATGAGAAAACAAATCATCTTCTTCTGGTAAAATATTGTCAAAAAGTTCCACATTTTTGTAATTGTTTTCATTGTAATATTTATAAATATATTCAACGATGTTCTGTTTTGAAGGATTAAATTTGTTAATATTCTCAACTTTTATTTTTTGAACATCACAAACATTGATTTCTCTTCCATCGAATTCCAGTTTAACACTTCCCGTTGCATAAAAGTTTTCATTCTCATCTTTGTAAACATAAATCACATTCTCTATTTCAGATTTTATTATTTCCAACAAAGTTGATTTACCAGTACCATTCTTTCCGCAAATAATCGTAAGGCTTATGTTTTCATCTTCAAACAAGTCAACGAAGTTTTCTTTTGTCTTGATTTTTAGAAACAGTGCTTCATCATCATTTTTTTCGGCAGAAATAACCTCGTACTCAGGACAGAAACAAAAGCCTTGTCTTTCGAAGATTTTGTATTTGTTAATGTAGATGTATACTAATTCCAAAGAATTTGAATCAATCGAATCTATATTTTTAGATTTTGAGCTTTTCAATTTTTCCATGAAAAATCTCCGAAAGTAATTTTTTGTTATGCCGCCACTAGTTATTCAATTTAAATTGAAAATTTTCAAAGGCGGCTTTCCACTTTCTACAAAGAATCACATTATGCACAACTCATCTACTATGACATAACGGAATCCATGAGCATTCACATATCCTTCAGTCTTAGAATTCTTATCAACAACAAAAACAAGTTTTGTCTTTTCACAACCATTAAAAGCCTCATCATCAATATCAAGGTTTTTCGTTTTATACAGCAAAACCGTACGCAAGTTTTTACAATTTGCAAATGCATTTTTCTCAATCGTTATTTTCTTTGCCTTTTTCGGAAATACGACTGTATGCAGTTTCTCACAGTCTTTGAACGCATTTTGTTCAACTTTTATGGTTCCAAGTGTTTCTGGGGTAAAATCTTCATCTGCAAGATAGTCAGCCGAGACTAGTGGCAGTTTACCAGAATTGTCAATTTCATATTTGTTTTCATCAGCATAATTTGCAAGAATTGCAACAGGTTTTACCAGTTCTGTCGTTCCACATTTATATTCAATATATTCTACGAGTTGCAGTTCACCACAAGATTTACAGGCAGATTTCTGTATGCAAGACACGCGAGTATCAAGCAACAGACCTTCCAATGTGCTGTCATGGAAAAATGCCATGCTTGCAATATCACTGTTAAGATAGACAGTCTTTATGTCTTCTTTTACAGAATATGCAAAATGAACAATATTGTAATCACTGTCATAAAAATAGAGGCTCTTTGTACCAGCCTTCACAACACAACATGGTTTCATAGTATAAACTCCTTAGGCCGTAAATCCAATTAAACTCTCTCCGAAAAATCAACACTACAATTACTGCCCGTACTTTCCGTTGTATAAGTACTTGCTGCTGTAAGTGCTTCTTAGCAAAGTCGCATTCGCTTCTGTATCTATAGCACTCATTGCTCCAATTGAAGTTCCTTCTGTATAATTTGAATTCGTTGTGTAATACCACACACTTTCTATATCAGCAAAAGTCACATTTGTGAGGCTAGAACAACCACCGAACGTCTCTTCCCCTATGCTCGTCACACCGTCGGGTATCGTTATTTCAGTAAGGCTTTTACATTTAAAGAATGCATAAGTTCCTATGCTCGTCACGCTGTCGGGTATCGTTATGCTCGTCAGGCTTGAACAATTATAAAACGCATAGTCTTCGATGCTCGTCACACCATCGGGTATTATCGCTTCGGATAGTTTTTCTCCGTTTATATACAACTCTGCCCCATCCCCATAACGGCACGGATTAGCAGCACTATTTGAGAAAGTAATAATTAGCCATTGTTTAAGAGTTCCTGTGTAATAGACATCCTTGAGCTTTGAGCAACAAAAAAATGCAGAGTTTCCGATGCTCGTCACGCTGTCGGGTATCGTTATGCTCGTCAGGCTTGAACAATTATAAAACGCATAATCTCCAATGCTCGTCACGCTGTTGGGAATAATTAGATTTGTGATTTCCGTCTTTTCGTCACTATATAAATGGTGGGCAAAAGATAAAGGATTAGAGAAAGAACCATCGAACTTGATTCCGCACCATGCTGCTATGTCTTTTACAATGACTTTTTTAAGGCCTATGCAAAGCATGAATGCATTACTTTGAATGCTTTTCACACTATTGGGAATGGTGATAGAAGTCAAACTGCTACAGCCTTTAAAGGCTTCGCTACTTATTTCAGATAATCCCGTGAAATACTTTAATTCATCAAAAAGAGTTATATCCTTACCTGCGAATACACCATTCAATGATTTTACTGTGGCAGCTTCACCATAAGACAGTTGATTGTCTTTGTTGACATCAAAGTTAGCTATACAAATCATAGCAACTTTATTGTCTTTGAAGGAAATTATTGCATTGGGGTCAGGATTGTCTTCAG
>DGTW01000158.1 GCA_002393835.1 Treponema sp. UBA4326 | reverse complement strand
GCTCAGATGGAAATCGTTCATTCCCTGGCAAAATGGAAGAGGGTTAAGGTCAGCGAGATGAAGCTTGCTCCAGGATTTGGAATTTACACTGATATGAACGCCATTCGTGCTGACGAAGACCTGGACAATATTCACTCGCTTTATGTTGATCAGTGGGACTGGTGCGAGTGCATCAACAAGACAGACCGCAACATCGAATATCTGAAAGCAGCCGTAAAAAAAATCTATGCCTGTCTCAAACGCACTGAATTCTACATCTACGACCGCTATGAGGCAATCAAGCCGATTTTGCCAGAGAACATTCAGTTTGTTTTTGCCGATGACTTGCAGCGCCGCTATCCTGATTTGACTCCAAAAGAGCGGGAGAACAAAATCTGCGAGGAGTACGGAGCTGTATTCCTCATCGGTATTGGCGGAAAGCTGCCTGACGGAACAATCCACGACGGCCGAGCCCCTGACTATGACGACTGGATTACAGAGAGCGTAGACGGTCACAAAGGCTTGAACCGAGACCTGCTTGTCTGGAACCCGGTTTTACAGCAGTCATTCGAGCTTTCTTCAATGGGTATCCGGGTTTCGCCGGAAAGTTTGAAACTTCAGCTTGAAGAGCGTGGCTGCCCTGAGCGGGCAAATCTGGAATTCCACAAAAAGCTTTTGAAGGGCGAACTTTCCCTCACCATGGGCGGTGGTATCGGTCAGAGCCGGCTCTGCATGTTCTTCCTTCGCAAAGCCCACATCGGTGAAATCCAGGTTTCAATCTGGCCGGACGAAATGAAAGCCGACTGCGAAAAGCACGGAATCCACTTGCTGTAAAAAGTTAACCACAGATTACACAGATTAACACAGATGTTATATTTCAAATACGAAAATCATTCGTTATAATTTTGAAGATTTCCTTACATGATATAAATAATCCGTGTCATCTGTGTCATCTGTGGTTTATTAATTTGTGTTTTTATGTCAGATTCATTCAAATTCAATTCGTCAAACCTTGAATCTTCTCTTTCTTCTTTTAAAGAGCGGGGAATTACTGAATTTACCTTGCAGGACGAGGCCATTCTTAGCCACAAGGGCAGGCTGTTGCATTTTCTGCAGCTTTTCCGGGAGAAGGCGGGGGATGTTTTCCTTACGCTTCCTGTCTCGGCTTCAGTTCTGGATATGGATGTCTGCAAAGCCTGTGCCGAGCTTTACTGCAGTCTTGAGATTCCGCTGGAGGGACTCAGCAAGGGGGGCTCTTATCTTTTTGACAAGAAATTTTATTCCCGCCGCTCTGATATGCTCAACACTCTGGGGCTTGTCTTTGGCTTCGACATTAGTTTTGCCAGTCAGGCCGGGGACAGCGTAAAGACTTTCCGTGACAGGCTCGATTTTGCCCTTTCTCTTTACCCCAACCACATCGATTTTCCTCAGCTGGAGTCTTCTTCAAAAGATTCTTCTATTAAAATGCCAAAGTCCAGCGCTACTTTCTCAACCCAGGACATAAAAAACTGCCGGGAGACGGCTTTTGCCCTCTCAACTTTTTACAGCTATGGTCGGGCTGTTACCTGGTTCCTTGCAATTTTGGCTCCTCTCAAAATGACTCCGTCAAAGTTCTTCCAGGATTTTGCTGAATGGCAGAAAATCAACAACTGTTCCCTGGAAAGCGGATGGAAGCCTGAAAATGCAAAACATTCTGAAATCGAGAAAATGCAGCTTGCTTTCCTTAAATTCAAATACGAGGAGAAGAACAGGCGCGAGCTTTATGAGGTCGTGGAGAATGTCGTCCGCCTGAACGGGGCTATGGCCCGGTGCTATGGTGAGGACGAGGAGGCAAAAATCGAGCTTTCTTACAACCCTGACGAGCTTCTTTCCGGGGCGGCCATGGATATCCAGTCTTTCTTCGACAACGCATTCATCGAGAACAGCACGGTCAGAATTTTCATGGGCCAAGACGGCGTGGAATGGAGATACTGCTGATTTTTTTCAAATTTTCACTTTTTTTTGTTGACGAATTTTGATAGATTTTACTATCTTTATTTAAAAGAAAATTTTAGGAAGTAATGCATGAAACACGAAAAGCATGAAAATACCGAAGAAAAAGAAAATGTAAACGAGTCTGAGCAGAAGACTGAGCAGACTGCTGAAACACAGGCTGATTCGGCTGAGGCAAAATCTTCTGATAAAGCCGATTCTGCAGAATCAAAAGATGCTGAAAAAGCCGGGGAGTCAAAAGAAAAAACTCCTGAAGAGCGAATCGCTGAGCTTGAAAAGGAAAATGCCGACCTCAAAGACCAGCTTTTGCGCCGTGCTGCCGATTTCGACAACTACCGCAAGCGCATGATGCAGGAAAAGCAGGATGCATTCGACTACGGAAACGCAAATCTTCTCAAGGACTTGCTTGATTCCCTCGATAACTTTGACCGCACCCTTGATGCCGCAAAAGACGCCAAGGACGCAAAATCGATCGCAGACGGAATCAAGATGATTAACAAATCACTGGTTTCAATGCTTGAGAACAAATACAATCTCGTTGCATTCGGAAAAGAGGGCGACGCTTTCGATCCTGACTTGCACGAGGCAATCGGAATGCAGGAAGGCAAGGTCAAAAAAGAAGAGCTTGCCGCAGTCTATCTTAAAGGATATAAACTCAAAGACAGGGTTATCCGCCACGCAAAAGTCATGGTGGTTAAGCCGGCTGAGTAA
>DGTW01000195.1 GCA_002393835.1 Treponema sp. UBA4326 | reverse complement strand
ATTTCTTGAGTTTTTCATCCTGCTTGCAATAATTCTCGTAGCGCTTCATAAGCGCAGTATACAGATTCGGCCACTTTCGCTTATACATAGGTGAAAGAAGCAAATCCCATTTTTTGAAATCCGTTGGGCCGTCCCAAGGTTCCTGAGTGGTAATCACCACGAGCTTGTCGCAGCCCTGTTCAAAAGCCCTTTCAAAAGGCACGGAATCCGTAACGCAACCGTCAGCATAGGTCATGTTTCCAATCTTTAATGGCGGAAACAAAATGGGAAGAGAACATGAAGCGCAAACATGATCAAGAAGGAGCCTGTTACGGCGGATTTTCATAATCATGTGCCTGTTTTCATGGAAATGTTCTTCCTGATCGCAGAAATAAACAGGCCGGCCAGTGTCCGCGCATGTAGCCGCAATCTCACACTGTATGTCAGAATCAAAAAATTTTTTAAAATTGAAAGGATTCTTGCGGTCGAAAGAATATTTGTAAATCATGAAGTGCATTTCTTTTAAAATGCCGTCACGCCAAAGAGCTCCGTTTTTGTGCGTTCGCTGGCGGATTGACTCAGGCGAAAGAACCTGTTTAAGCCGGCCTTTTTGACCTGTAACATAATTAAGGGCTGCATGCGCTCCTGCTGAAACACCAATTATATAGTCAAAGCGAAGCTCGTTTTCCATAAAAACATCGAGAATGCCGGCAGTATAAATGCCCTTACGAGAGCCGCCTTCCAAAACAAGTCCGTACTTCATTAGCGTCCTGCCTCCTGACACGGACTTTTATATGCCAGCGTCGAATCTAGGGAAGACTTTGAATTCTGTGAAGAGAGACTTTCTTCAGTTACTTCCGGCAATGGTGGGACAACCTCATAAATCGTATCGGGAGCAGGAAGGGTAAGAGTATTGTGCCTGATGGCAGCCTTTTTGAGGAGTTTTACTCTCTCCCTAAACTGTGCCGACTGATTTTCCAAATCAACTGATGAAGCCAGGCCTTTTGTTCTTTCGATTTTTTTCGGAATGTCAACCACATAATGAATGCGGTGGCCAAAAGTGTACTTTCCGTCCAGCCCAATGCTGACGACTGGATAGCCAGTGCTACGGGCCAAAAAAGCAAAGCCCGACTTGAATTCGTTTAATTCTCCGTCCTCCCTGCACTTTCCCTCTGGGAAAATTACGACAGAACGGCCTTTTTTAAGTTCTTTTTTGGCCAGCAAAGCCCATTCGGTGTCCAGATTGAAACGGTCACATGGAATGCCATTGGCCGCCCTGCAAATCCAATTGATGCCGGGCTTTTCGTACCAGTCTTTTGCGATGACGATGGATCTTTTTCCTTTTAAAACTGAGAGGATAAAAGGAGGGTCAACGATTGTAGTGTGATTGGCAATTACTATGCAAGGCTCTTTTAATTTGTTTGTCTGCAAAGACTTGTCAACGAAATGAGCCTTTGGGCGGTAGAGAACATGCATGTAAAAACGCACCAGTACAATGGAGAATTTGCCGAATGCATAGAGGAAGTTGTCGATCGCTTTCTTTAGTAATTTCACTGTTTCTCTCTTTTTCTGCGATAAATCGTGACCCGGTGTATATTAACGCTCTTCCACAGAGCTTTTAGGAATCGTAGTGAAAGTGAGGCTGCCTTTTGCAAAAACAGCATCGCCTACTTTTACAACGGCATCGAAGCCAACGAGGACTCCACCACCCTTTGTCTTATTAACGGTAATCACAAGCTGGTCGCCAGGAATCACCGGTTTGACGAATTTGAATCCGTCGATTTTTAGAAGAACATAAAGATTTTCTTCAAGTGCCTTCTCGTCCTTTTCGATAACAAGGGAGCAAAGCTGGGCACAAGCCTCAACGATGAGAACGCCAGGCATAATCGGAGTGCCTGGAAAATGTCCCATAAAATATGGCTCATTGACGCTGACATTCTTAATGCCTGTGGCAGACTCGCCGGGCTTTAGCTCAAGGACACGCTCAATCATCTGGAAAGGCGGTCTCTGTGCAATTTTCTGGCTGATTTCAAAAATATTCATACTCACCTCCTTACAGTGACAGGCCGCCGTCAAGAACGATTGTCTGACCGGTTACATAAGAGAAGGCATCTGAAGCAAGAGCGCTGACCACATTCGCAACATCTTCAGCAGTACCAAAACGCTGAAGAGGGACATTCTTGATATATTCATCACGCTTTTCCTGAGGAATTGCGTCAATCATTTCGGTTTGAATGAAACCTGGGGCAACGGCATTTACGCGGATTCCGTTTGGTGCCAGCTCCTTTGCAAGAGTCTGTGTGAGAGAATTTACGGCTCCTTTTGTCGCACTGTAAACGCTCTGACCAGGAAGGGCAAATTTGCTTGAAACAGAAGACATATTGATGATAACTCCATGTTTCTGTTTGAACATTTTGAGGACTGCAGCCTGAGCACAATAGATATAGCCCTTGATGTTAAGGTCAAGGCACTTATCCAGTGTCTCAGGATTGAGCATAAGCAGATATTCATCACGCACGATGCCTGCATTGTTGACAAGTACATCAATGCTTCCGTACTGCTTGTAGACATCACGGAACATTTTTTTGACTTCATCCAGTTTTGAGACATCAGCTTTGTAGGCAAGGGCCTCGCCGCCATTGTCCTTGATTGACTGGACGACTGCGTTAGCTTCGTCATCGGAACGGCTGTAGTTTACAACCACGGCATATCCGTCTTTTGCGAGGCGGATTGCGCAAGCCTTTCCAATTCCCTTTGATGAACCTGTAACAATTGCAACTTTCATTCGTGTATCCTTAAAATTTTACTTTCCAAGCACGACAGCCGTATATGAGCCACCGAGTGCATAAGAGATTACCAGAGCCTTTTTAAGACCTGAGCTTTCTACAGTTTTACGGCTTACAGAGCCATTTGAGAAGACATAAGCGTTGTCACTCTCAATATCCCCGTGAAGCATGAGGGCTGCATGAGCAACCTGCAAGGTAGCAGTTCCAGCACGACCTTCACCTACCCGCTCCTTAATTGCGATGACAGGCTTTTCTCCAAAACACTTTGAAAGAACAGTCTTTTCAATGTCGTCAACTACCTTCATGCCGTTTGCAAAACCATAAATGACATCAATTTCGTCTGCCTTTACGCCAGAATCAGCGAGGGCATCCGCAATTGCTTTTTCAAGAGCTTCTTCAGTGCCAGAAAGCTGACCGAAGCGAACATTCTTGCGGCCGTTTCCGTATCCCAGAATGTGTGCGTAAACTGTTGCACCACGCTCTTTTGCATTAGCATCGTCTTCAAGAACAAGGCTGGTACTTGCATCTCCAAGTACAAAACCATCGGCTCCAGAATATGGAGCAGCAACTGATTTTGCCTTGTAGCCCAGTTCGTTAAAGAGATTATTCAAAATAGGAATGTTTTCGTCATTTCCGGTTGCCAGCATGATTTTTTCCTGACCTTCCTTGATGACGTTCATTGAATAGGCAATGCTTGTAAGACCCGAGACAGGACCGCTGGTAACGGTTACGCTATAGCCTTTGAGACCAGAGCAGATTGAAAGGTATCCGCCAGCCGCATTATAAACGGTATTTGGGAATTTGAATGCGCTTCCCTTTGCGTTTCCTTTTTCGCCAATAAGCTCTTCAAAATCGTAGGTTGAGCCAAGGGCGCCCTCGCTCGTACCAACGATATTTCCAATATCTTTTGCATTCTCTTCCGTAACAGAAAGTTTTGCATCTTTGAGGGCACGCATTCCTGTTACGACCTGAAGCTGACTGAAATTGTCAAGTTTCCGGTAGAATGCCATTTTTATTCCAAGTTCATCGTATTCAGAAGTCTCAATTGTTGAGTGAATACTTGTTTCTGAAGGCTTTGAATCAGCCTTCACTGCGGCAATATATGCATCTTTTGTGTGGCCAAGCGGATTGACAAGGCCGAGACCCGTAATTGCAATATTGGGTTTAGACGAGCTGACTTTTACATCTCCGGCGTTCTTGCTGAAGATGATGCTCGCATTGTTTCCGCCAAAAGCAAATGAATTGCTCATTACAGCGGTAAGTTCCTTTTCGTGAGGAACATTCTGTACGAACTCGATTTTTCCGGCTTTTTCCTTGAGTTTTTCTTTGTCCTCTTCGGTGTAGCCCAAGGTAGGAAGAACCGTGTTGGTAGTGAGTGCTTTAATAGAGAATACGGCTTCAATCGCGCCTGCAGCACCCAGACAGTGGCCTGTCATAGCCTTTGTAGAGCTTGCGCTGAGATTGTCGTTTTCGCCGTCAAATACCTTGTGGAGCGAAAGGAATTCGGCATTATCGTTCTTTGCCGTTCCAGTTCCGTGGCCGTTTACATAACCAATTTCTTTCTTTGAAACGCCAGAATTTGTGATTGCCCGCTCAATGGCCTCAATCTGGCAGAGACCGTCTTCACGAGGAGCCGTAATGTGATGGGCATCTGTCGTGACGCCAGCACCAAGGACTTCACAATAAACTTTTGCGCCGCGAGCCTTTGCGTGAGCATAAGACTCAACGACTACGACACCAGCACCCTCACCGAGAGTAATGCCGGTGCAGCGGTTGAATGGAGAACAACCGTTTTCGTCCAAAGCATGAAGAGAAAGGAATCCAGAATATGGAATTGAAGCGAATGAATCAGCACCGCCAGCGAGAACGACATCTGCCTTGCCGGCACGAATCAAGTCGCAGGCATAGGCAACGCTGATGGTTCCAGCGGCACAAGCGTTTCCAACATTGGTAACGATACCGCCGGCTCCTGCAAATTCAGCGACCTGAGAAGCAATCGGTGCGATTGGCATTTTAAGGATATCTTCCTTATTTTTGCCGTGCTTGTAGTAATGCTCAATGCTTACGGCACCGCCAACGCAGCTTCCGATGATTACGCTCATGCGCGGATCATCCTTGCCCTTTGCAAGGCTTGCATCGGCCAGAGCCTCTTTTGCAGCCTTGAGGCAGAGTTTTGAAGCCCTGTCTTTTTCTTCCGGCGCATCGATGTCATCCAGCGTATCGCAGTTTACTTCTGCTGCCAGAGTTGCGTAGCAGTTTTCTGTATCGACAGTTTTAGTGTGCTTGATTCCAGAAACAGATGCCAGCACATTTTTCCATGACTCCTCAACGGAATTTCCGATTGCACAAATCATGCCCAAGCCAGTTACTACACAGCGATTCTTCTCTTCAGTCATTCTGAATTTCCTTACTCAAAAAATTATGCGTTTGCTACGATATAGTCAGCAATTGTATCGATGCTCAAGAAAGTCTCTTTTTTGAGGCCAGTCATTGAAACACCATACTCGTCATCAACGAAAGAGATGATTTCGAGAGAGTCTACTGAATCCAATCCAACCTCGTCACCGAACAATGGTGTGTCATACTGGAGGATGTCGCCGTCGACACCGAGATTTGACATGAAGAATTCCTTCAATTTTGCCTGAACTTCTGATTTTTCCATGATATTTACTCCTTAAAAAAATTGTTTATAAAACATTCGTAAAATTTCTCACAGAGAGCACAAAACTCTGTGAGGAATTTAAAATTACGGGCGAACAATGATGCTCTCAAGTTCCGGATGCTTCTTAAGCTCTTTTTTGAGCCCCTCTTCCCGAGCCTTGTTGCGGTATGCAGGGTCCTGGAAAGAGTATGTGAAGTTTGTGTGAACATCGTAAGTGCCGTTCATGATTGCGAAAGCGTCCTCAGTCATAACAAGCTCTTCGTCTGTCGGGATTACGAAAACCTTTACTTTTGAGTCGTCTGCAGAGATGCATGTCTCAGCGTTGCCTGTGTTTGCAAGAGCGTTCTTTTTTGGGTCGATTTTAACGCCCATCCATTCAAGGCCTTCAAGAGCCTTTCCACGGATGAGGGCTGAGTGCTCACCAACGCCTGCTGTGTAAACAATAGCGTCTACAGGGCCGATTGCTGCCATGTAAGCACCGAAGTATTTTTTGAGGCGGTAGCATTCCATGTCAACTGCAAGCTGGCAGTCTTTGTCGCCCTTTTCTGCAAGTTCAGCGACATCGCGGCGGTCAGCAGATTTTCCTGTGAGACCAAGAAGACCTGATTTTTTGTTCATTGCAGTATCCATCTCGGCAGGAGTCATGCCAGTTTTTCGCATGATGTAGAAAGGAAGAGCCGGGTCCATGTCGCCTGAGCGGGTTCCCATTACGA
>DGTW01000324.1 GCA_002393835.1 Treponema sp. UBA4326 | reverse complement strand
TTTTTGCTGGCTTCGGGATTTTTGTTCTTCAATACATTTTTCCTGAATAATCGTGCTGAGCTTCGTCAGTTCTTTGGGCTTTTGCCTATCGTGCTTTCTTTTTTCATTCCGGCTTTAACCATGCGTCTTATTGCCGAAGAAAAACGAAGCGGCTCTTACGAGACTTTGCTTACTCTTCCGGTCACGGAACTGGAAATCGTTACCGGTAAATTCCTTGCTTCCTTTGTGGCTGGCTCTGCCATGTTGCTTCCGACCCTTTTCTATGCGATTACCTGCTTTATTTTCGGAAAACCTGATGCTGGTCCTATGATTGGTGGTTATCTCGGAGCCTTTTTCCTCATTGCTTCTTTTTCGGCAATCGGTCTCTTCGCTTCAAGCCTCACAAAAAATCAGATTATCGCTTTTTTCATTGCCTTCGCAATCTGCATCATCTTCACTCTTATATCAAGTTTTTTGATTTTCATGCCGTCTGCGGTAGTTGCCTTCTTTGATTTCTTCTCGGCCTATTCTCACTTCGAGTCAATTTCCCGGGGAATCATCGATGCCAGGGACTTGCTTTACTTTATTTCCCTTACGGCACTCTTTTTTGTTCTTACTGTTGAATCATTAAAGTCAACAGGGGAGGCTCGTTAATTTTATGAAAAAGTTCATTCAGTACCTAAAAAGTCCGAAAAGCGACATCTTCCTTTTTGTCCTTCTCTTGATTTTCGCAAACCTTGTTGTAAGCCGTGCATATTTCAGAATTGACCTTACGGCTCCAAAATCCTATTCACTTTCAAAAGGAAGCGAGCAGGTAGTAAAAACTCTGGAAGAGCCTCTTTCAGTCAAGGTTTTCTTCTCTGACAATCTCAACGCACCTTATTCCAGCGTTTACCAGTACATCAAGGATATTCTGGTGGAGTACAAGGCTGCTGCCAACGACAATTTCTCTTATGAATTCGTTGACATGAAAAAGGCAGAGAATGAAAAAGCTGCCCGTGACTATGGCCTCAATCAAATTCAGATTCAGGAACTTAAGAATAACGAGGTTGGCGTAAAGCGTGTATGGATGGGGCTTGCCATTTTGTATGCGGACAGAATCGAGGTCCTGGATTCGCTTACTTCAACGGACGGTCTTGAATACAGGATTACGACAACAATCTCAAACATGGTTTCAACTACAAGTGCCCTTGCAGGCCTTGCCGGGGAAGTAAAACTCACCCTTTATGCTACAAAAAAACTCGCAGATTTCAAAATCATCGGCTTTGGTCAGATGGAAGAGGAAATCCGCACTGCCTACAGCGAAATCAACAAAAAGAACAAGAACAGAATTCGCTTTGAGAGCCTTGAGCCTGCTTCAAGTGAAATTCCTTCCCTCGTCGAAAAATATGGCATTCAGAGCCTCAACTGGAACGACCCGAAACTGGGACAGGGAGTCGGAGCACTCGGCCTTGTCCTTGAATACGGCGAAAAATTCTCCCTTCTTCCTGTCAAAATGAGCCGCGACTTCTTCGGCCGCAATATGATTACAGGCATGGAAGGTTTAAGTGAGCAAATTGAAGAAAGCCTTAAATCACTGGTTTCAAAATCTCAGGAAATCGGCTATATCATGGGACACGGAGAAATCGAGACGAGCGAGCAGAATCAGTATGGACAAAACTCGGAATCTGTTTTGGCAAAACTCCTTTCAGACCGCTATACTTTAAAAGAAATCAAGCTTGCGGAAGAAGAAATTCCTCAGTCCCTTTCAAGCATCATCATAAACGGACCGAAATCGTCATTCACCGACGAAGAACTTTACAAAATCGACCAGTATGTTTTGAAGGGCGGAAATATCCTCCTCTTCCTTGATCCTTTCGAAGAAAAACAGGCAAATCCATATTCAGCCCCGACTTACACCCCTCTCAACACGGGAATCGAAAAAAATCTTGAAAAATGGGGAATCGCTCTGGGAAAAAAATATGTCTACGATTTGAACTGTTTCAGCCAGACAGACCGCCAGTACGGAAAAATGAATTTCTATGTGGCTCCAATGATGCAGAAAAATACTCTGGATCAGAAGAATCCAATTACTAAAAACTTGGGCTATGTGATTTTCTTTCAGAATGCTCCGATTGATGTGTCCGCCGCAAAGGAAAACAAGGATGCAAAAGTGACTGTCCTGGCAAAATCTTCAAAAGAGTCATGGACCGTTGAGTCAAATATCAGCGCTGACCCCCGCTTCATTTCCGTTCCAAGCGACAAGTCAACCATGGCAAGCGAAAATCTGGCTGTCCTCGTAGAAGGAAAATTCTCATCAGCCTTTAGTGAAAAACCAAAGTCTACGGAAAAAGAAGGCGAGAATGCTGATAAAAAGGCAAGCTCAGCAGAATCAGCAGAAAGTGCGGCAATTTCTTCAAGCGAGCATATCTCAAAATCAGTTCAGAATGGAAAAATCCTTGTTGTCGGAAGTTCTATTCTTGGCGGCGGAAAAATCCAGCTTTTCAACAATGCCCAGCTTTTGGACGGCGAGGGAAGTCAGCCTGTCTCAATGTTCGTAAGAAATGCAGTTGACTATCTTAATGGCGAAGAAGATTTGTGTACCATGAGAACGAAGGGCTTGTCTTTGAACACTCTCACGGTCAAAAATCCTGCTGCCTCAACTGTGGCAAAATACTTCAACGAAATCGGCCTTGTCGTCATCCTTGCTCTCTGCGGACTTTTTGTCCTTCTGAAAATCAAGGCAAAAAAACGCGAAATCAGGGAACGCTACAATCCCAACGACAGCCGAATTGAAAAATAGTTCCTCATAGAGCTAGGGAGCGCACAGAGTGCATTGCATGAAATATAAAACTTTCTATATGAATTCTGTGCTCTCAGTGAGGAATTTAAAAGGAGTTTTTTATGAATACGAATAAACTGATGTTACGAAAAGCAATATTGGCCGCCGGCGTGGTGGTGCTGGCTTTAATCTATATTTTGCAGGTGATTTTTGGAAGCAGGTCTTCAGCCCGTGATTTTGTCGTTGATAAGGCTTTCGACACAATTGAGATTACTTCAAGCGATAATGGCTCAGTTCAGCTCAAACGCTACGGAGATTTCTGGAAGGTCAACGATGAGGAAGCTGACAATGGCAAGGCAAAAATGATTTCCGATGCTCTGACAAGAATTAAGACTCTTTCTCTTGTTTCAAAGTCATCTGGCGAGGATGCAATAGAGAGATATGGCTTTACCGAAGGCTCTAAAATCACCGTAAAGGTGAGCGACAATGGTAAGGAATACCTGAATCTTGAAGTCGGAAAAGATGCCGCAAGTGGCCAGCAGAACTACATCCGTGTAAACGGAAAAAGCGAAATCTACCTCGCTTCAGGCGCATTGAGGCAAAAGCTCTCTGTTAAGGCAGAGGCACTTAAAGCTCCAAAGAAGGAAGAGACTGCCCCGGCCGCTGAAAACGCTCCTGCTGAGGGAGAAAATTCCCCGGCTCCAAGCGTTCAGCCCAGCGTCTAGGAAATAGTGATTTCCACTAACAGCGAAGATTTTGTCATTTGCGACAAGTTTTCGCTTTTTTTGTTTTTGAAAATGAAAAATATTCTCAAATTTGTTATAGCCGATTAACAAAAAATTCATTATATTTATAGAAAATATCTTCGCAAATTGCACATTTTCTCACTAATTCAAAATCAAATCTGTGTTAATCTGTGTTAATCTGTGGTTTGAATTCAGGAGTATATTCATGGCAAAAAAATTAACCCCAATGACATTGCTCTGCGGTTATCTCGGTGCGGGAAAAACCACATTGCTCAATAAAGTCCTTAACAATCAGGAAGGTTACAAGGTCGCAGTAATCGTAAACGACATTGGTGAAGTAAATGTTGATGCCCGCCTTATCGCAGACGGAGCAAAAATCACTGATACAAGCGACATCGTTCCGCTTACAAACGGCTGTATCTGCTGCACTCTCAAAAGTGCCCTTGCTCAGAATATCGAAAATCTCATCAAGAGCGGTAAATACGACTACATCATGATTGAGGCCTCTGGCGTTTGTGAGCCTATGCCAATCGCTCAGGAGCTTGAGATGATTAAAAACGGCAAGCTCGACAATGTTGTCGGCGTTGTTGACGCTGCCCGACTTGTCGATGAATTCGCCGGCGGTGACAAGCTTCTCGCCAAAGAAGCAATCGGCGAGGAAGACATCGAGAGCCTGCTTGTTCAGCAGATTGAGTTCTGTTCAACTCTCGTTATCAATAAAAAAGACCTTGTTACTGAAGACCAGTTCAAGAAAGTCCGAAAGGTTATCGAAGTCCTGCATCCTGGCGTAAAAATTATTGAAACCAGCCATGGTGATGTTCCTGTTTCAGACATTCTCGCAACAGGAAGCTTTGAATTTGAGACCGTCTATGCTTCTGCCGGCTGGTGCAAACAGCTTGAGGAAGGCGAAATTGACGACGATGATGACGATGACGAACACGAGCATGGCCACCACGACCATGACAACGAAAATGGTGACCACGACCATGAGCATGACGAGCACGACCACGAGGGACATGAGCATCATCATCACCACCATGAGCACAAGCATGAGGGGGATAGCGGAGCCGATGAAGACGAGTACGGAATCGGAACATTCATCTACTATCGCCGCCGCCCCTTTGACCGTCAAAAACTTGATGAGTTCGCCAACACCTGGCCAAAGAGTATCATTCGTTGCAAAGGCCTTCTCTGGTTCAGCGATGAGGAAGAAATGGCCTATGTCTTCGAGACTTCTGGCCGTCAGATTCAGGCCGGCTACTCAGGTCAGTGGATTGCCGCCGCTCCGAAAAATGAGCAGGAAAAGATCCTTGCCGCTAATCCTGAAATCAAAAAAGAATGGGATGAAAAAGTGGGTGACCGCATGGTAAAACTCTGTATCATAGGTCAAAATCTAGACAAAAAGGCAATTTCCGCCGCTTTGGACAATTGCCTGGCATAAGGAAAATTCTCGTTGGAATCCGAAAATCCACGGATTGAGCACTTCCGTTATTGTGCTCATTTGGATTTTCGGTTCCTTACATATGGAATCCTTCTCCTAGGTAGATTTGTCTTGCTTCTGGGCTGTCGATGATTTCTTGTTTTGTGCCTTGTATTAAAATCTGACCGGTGCTCACAATGATTGCCCGGTCGGTGATTTCAAGCGTGTCACGGACATTGTGATCTGTAATCAGAACTCCGATGCCCCTTTTTGCAAGAAGCGTTATCATTCCCTTAATGTCGGCTACGGCAATTGGGTCGATTCCGGCAAAGGGTTCGTCCAAAAGCAGAAATTTTGGCTCTATGGCAAGAGAACGGGCAATTTCCGTTCGGCGGCGTTCACCGCCAGAAAGAGTGTAGGCCAGCTGTTTTCTGATTCGGCCTATAGCAAATTCTTCGATTAATTCTTCAAGTTTTTGTTTTTTTTCGGCTCTCGTCAAATCAGGCCTCGTCTCAAGAATTGACCAGATGTTTTCTTCGACGGTTAGTTTTTTGAAAACGCTTGGCTCCTGGGGCAGGTAAGAAATTCCCAGTTGTGCCCGTTTGAACATGGGCAGGGGGGTTATTCTCTTGTCATCGAGGAATATTTCGCCAGAGGTTGGCTTGTAAAATCCTACAATCATGTAGAAACTGGTTGTCTTTCCGGCTCCGTTTGGGCCAAGCAAACCCAAAACTTCCCCCGTGTGCATCTGAAAATCCACGCCCTGAACGACTTTCTTTTTTCCGAATGATTTATAAAGTGAAGAGACGCGTAAGGTATGCTGCGAACCAGAAATCCCTCCTTGGATTTCTGGATTCGCACGAGAATTTTCCTCTGGAAAATTCTCTCCTTGCTTTTGCTCTACATCCTGTAGAGCATCTGTTTTCTGAAAGCTTGGCTCTTGAGGCTTAGCCGAAATCCCTCCTTGGATTTCGGAATTCGCACGAGAATTTTCCTCTGGAAAATTCTCTCCTTGCTTTTGCTCTACATCCTGTAGAGCATCTGTTTCCTGAAAGCTTGGCTCTTGAGGCTTAGCCGAAATCCCTCCTTGGATTTCGGAATTCGTACGAGAATTTTCCTCTGGAAAATTCTCTCTTTGCTTTTGCTCTACATTTTCATTTTTTATTTCTAATTCTTCATCGCTCATTTTTTTTCTTCCTTTTGCTCAGGATTTTTGACCGTCTCTGCCTTAGGTGAATCATTTTCCTTGGATTCAGCATCCTTGTTCAGAATATCCGTTATTGCCGGAAGCTCAGGCTTTTCATCGCCTTCTTTTGTGCTTTCATCTGGCGATTCTTTGTTTTGTTTTGGCTCTTCTTTCTTTGAGTCCGTGACGGTTCCCGAAACTCTTCCTGAAAGGGTAATTTCCTGAGATTTTAAGTTTAGAACGATTTCCTGGGCACGAAAAGTGTCTTCCCCCTGGACGATTTTTGGATTTCCGCTCATTTCTAGCACTTGAGCCTCTTTTCTGTAGATTGCGAAAGCTGCGGTACAAGTGTTGTTTTTTTGCTTGAGGCTCACTCCGATTTGCATTGTGGCTATTTCTTTGTTTTGATTGTATTCGATGAGCTGGGCATCAGTCGTGACATCATTTTCGAGGTCAACCATGTGCACTGAATCTTCAAGCTTTGCCAGTTTTGTCTTCCTGTCATAGCGTAATTTTCCGCATGAAAAGTCCATTTTTGTCTCAGTGTTTTTTCCTTCTACGTTTCCTTCCGCTGTGATGTACCTGAAATCTTCCCCGTTCAGTGAAATCATGTCGGCTTTTATTTCCATCGTTGAAGTTTTAACAAAGGCATTGCCTGTTAATTTTGTCTCGTCAGTTTTGCTTCCTGAGACTCCACTCATTGAATCCGCACTGAATTTAATTTCCTCTGCAAAAAGGTTGAAAGTCAAAAATATGATGAGAGAAATAATTGTTTTTTTTGAAAAGAAACTAGTTTTCATGGCTGTCCCCGCCGGATTCTTCCTGTGCAGGCTCGTCTTTTGTATTTATGGTTCCGTCAACCCTGTCTGTGAATGTAAAAGACTTACTGACGCCGCTTGCACTGAATCCGTATCCGCTCATGCTGATGTCCTTCTTGACAAGTTTTACTTCGCTGTTCATTCCGCTGGTGATTTGCTCTGTTTTTTTGTTGAAGTTAAGAGAGTCTGCAGAAATTTTCATGTCTTGCTTAGTTAAGTTCAGCTGAATGTCACCGTAGAGCGTGTAAATTTCTTTATTTGTGTTTGCGGCTATCAGCTGGCATCTGCCACTTGTTTCTTCTTTCCCGCTTTTGTCAAAGGTTTCAAATTCAGCATCTTTTGCAAAAACTGAATTGTCACTTTTGTATTGTTCCAGCTGTCCCGCCTTCAGTGAGATGTTTTTTTTGCTTGCTTCATACTTGGTGTACTGGGCCTTGCTGAAGCTGAATTCAGGAATTGTGTCCTCGGAATTTTCGCTTTTCATGTAATTCAGTGAGCATGAAAAAAGTGAGAAAAAAAATGCGTAAATAAATAAGAAGAAAGATGATATTTTCATTATTTGCGTTAAGATTTTAGCATTAAGATTTGTTTGTTTCAACGGAAAATCATCCCGGCTCATTGCAACCTACTTAATACAAAGTAATCTTAAAATTTATTTTACATTTTAAAAGTAAAGGTGTATAATAGAGGATATGGCAGACTTATTAACAGATGCAGAATTTGACATGTTCCGAAAAGTCATTTATGACGAAAGCGGAATCACCTTCTCGGCCACCAACAGGTCTATCCTCGACAGCCGTCTGAAGGAAAAATTGAGAGAAAAACAGCTGGATTCTATAGAAGAATACTATCGGCTTGTAATGTCAAACAAAGAAGAGATGAAAATCATGCTCGACTCTGTTACGACAAATCTTACCCGCTTCTTCCGAAACCAGCCCCATTTTGATGCTCTCGTAAATTATGTAATACCTCATGTGCTTGAGCAAAAACGCAAGACCGGCGATACTACCATAAAAATTTGGAGTGCAGGCTGCTCAACGGGCGAGGAGCCTTATACGATTGCAATGATTCTTGCTGATATTCTTCCTCCGCCTTACAAATTCCAGATTACGGCTTCTGACATTTCTCTCAAATGTCTTATGACGGGGCAGGCTGGTTTCTACCCTGAGGCTCGAATTACCGGTATTCCTCAGAAATATCTCGACCGCTTCTTTACTAAAAATGAGCGGGGCTATCAGGTTAAGCCGGAGCTCATGCAGACAATCAAATTTGACTACCACAACTTACGAAATGACTCTGGCGCACGCAACCTTGATGTCGTATTCTGCCGAAATGTTCTCATCTACTTTGATGAACCTGCTCAAAAGAATGTCATTGACCGCTTCTGGAATTCAATGGCTCCTAATTCATATCTTTTTATCGGTCATTCAGAAAGCTTGTTCGGAATGGATACGAAATTTGAATTCTTAAAGACAGACTGGGCTTGTTTGTACCAGAAGCATGTCTAAAATTTATTGTCGGGCGAAGGATGTTTTTTGTGTTATAGCTGTCTTTGTCCGGCAATATTTTTTTTAAGGGAGGAAAAATGGACGATATTTCTGTAGCAATTTGTGATGACTCTGCGCTCATGCGTAATCTTATTTCTCGCGTTATTGACGGAACCGAAGGTCTCACTGTTGCAGGCAAAGCAATGAACGGTCAGTTTCTCGTTGAAAAACTTGATCTTTATAAGCCAGATGTAATTATTCTCGATATAGAAATGCCGATAATGACTGGCGTTGAATTCCTCAAATGGCGTAAGCAGAATAAAATAGACATTCCTGTCATCATTCTTTCCAGCATTGCCGAAAAAGGTGCTGCCGTTACAATTGAATGTCTTGAGCTTGGCGCCGCCGATTTCATTACAAAACCCAATGGCTCAATTTCCGCTGATATCAGTTCTGTCTCAGACCGTCTCATTGAGCTCATCGCTTCTTACGGCGGCTCTTATGCCCGTCGTCACGGAAAGCAGGTACGATCAAGTGACTTCTTCTCAAGCCTTGGTTCGGATCGTCTTGTAGAACGCAAGCTGGCTTCAAAACTTGGCGCTGACAAGGCAAAGGAATTCCTTTCAAGTACAGCGTCAAAATCTTCTTCAAATCTCTCTTTCCCGTCATTCGGAACTCCTTCAAAAGAACCGGCTGTCATTGAACCGCTCCGCAAGCCTGGCAGAATCGAAGTCATTGCAATCGGCATCTCAACAGGTGGTCCCAACGCCCTCCGTGATGTTTTCAAGATGATTGATCCTCATCTAAAGCAGCCTGTTCTTGTCGTTCAGCACATGCCTGCTGGATTTACAAAGGAATTCGCTAATTCTTTGGATAAAATTTGTGCCCTAAAGGTAAAAGAAGCCGAAGATAACGAGCCGATTGTAGGCGGAACTATTTATATCGCTCCGGGAAACTATCATATCTATGTCGAGCAGACTGCATTGGGCAAAAAAATGCTTCGACTTTCTCAGGAACCTCAGCGAAACGGTCACAGGCCTTCTGCCGATGTTCTCTTTGAGTCTGTTGCCAAAATTTATCAGAACCATGCCCTGGGCGTAATTATGACAGGTATGGGAAAAGACGGTGCCGTTGAGCTTGCCGAAATGCGCAAGCAGGGAGCATGGACTCTCGGTCAGGACGAGGCGACTGCAATCGTTTATGGCATGCCAAAAGTCGCATACGAGCTTGGCGGAGTTCAAAAACAAGTTCCTCTTGACAAAATGGCTGACGAGATTAGTAAGCTTGCCCGTGAAAACTCATAACAAAAATTACATCCATGTAATTTTTGTTATCACGAGAAAATTCTGTTCACCTGACGGCAAACAGAATTTTCTCTCTTTACTTTTGCCCCGCAATCCATGCGGGGATTTTTTTTGCCACCCCCCCCGCTTACGCATATTTTTGCGTTTTTTAATAAATATAAATTAACATTAAATAAAAAAAAGCTTCCTTTTACAGGAAGCTCTTTGCTTTTATCTTGCGTACTCTACGATTCGTGTTTCGCGAATCATGGTGAGTTTTATGCGGCCTGGATAGCGGATATCCGTCTCGATTTGCTTTGCAATCTTTTGAGCAAGCTCTTTGACTTCGCCGTCTGGAATCTTTTCGTTGTTAACGAGAATTCGAAGTTCTCGGCCAGCCTGAATTGCATAAGCCTTTTCGACACCAGGGAACTTTTCGGCTGTTTCTTCAAGATTTTCCAGTCGTTTGACATAGTTGTCAACAGTTTCCCGGCGTGCACCAGGACGAGCCGCACTGATTGCGTCTGCAATCTGAACGATAACGGCTTCGAGGGTTGTTGCCTCAACATCGTTGTGGTGAGCGGCAATGGCGTTGATGACCCTTGCGTCCTCGCCCATTTTTCGCGCCATCTCAGCGCCAACTTCTGCATGGTTCTGGTCGCTGTCGTTTTCTGCACCCTTGCCAATATCGTGGAGGAGGGCAGCTCTTTTTGCCAGTTCCTTGTTTGCGCCAACTTCTGCGGCAAGCAGTGAGGCAATTTCAGCAACTTCTTTTGAATGTGTAAGAACATTCTGGCCGTAGCTTGTGC
>DGTW01000330.1 GCA_002393835.1 Treponema sp. UBA4326 | reverse complement strand
TTTCAGTCGATTCTCTATCTTTTTGCTGCCGGGGGAATGTTCTTTACAGCAATTCTCTTCCTTCTCATTTTTATCTGGCGAAAAAAAGAAAGGGGCTATCTGACTTTCTCGCTTATTTGCCTGGCCTCTTTAATTTTCATTCTGCCATTTTTTGCCTCTCATCTTCCTCACCCATACACGAATCCGATTTCATACACGCTTTTCGTAAAGCTGACGCTATGCCTGGGTTTCTACCTGCTGGCTTTTTTTCTCGCCACGCTGGTCATTGAATTCGTAAAAAAAGGCGAGGGCACGACTCTCAGGACTGTAAGACTTTCAATCCTTATTTTTTGCACGCTTATTACTTTCGCAATTCAAGACTACAATATGCTGGAAAAAATTCCTATTGTAACCCTGCCCCTTTCCATAATCAACATTCTCCTGGGATTTGGCTTTGTCTTCCTGTCCAAAAAAACTCCAGAAGAAAAAAAGGCTCTCTTCAACATAACGATTGCTTTTACGCCCTTCCTCATTGCAATTCCAATTGATTTGCTTATCAAGGGATTTTTCCAAAAAGTAGACAGTCCCTACGCCACGATTTTCGGCTGGCTGATTACGGTTTTAAACTTTCTGGTAATTATGAGCGTGAGCTACAACAAGGCCATGGCTCAGAACGAATACCTGAATGTAAAACTCAGGCGGGAAGTTCTCAAACAAACAAAGGAACTTTCAAAAAAGAATCTTACCCTGGAAGAGGAACTGGAACGCTCGGCCACAGATTTGGAAATGGCTTCCCTGGTTCAAAAAAAATTCTTCCCCTACCCGCCCCACAGTTTGCCCGGCTGGGACATTGCCGTCAGCTACAGCCCGCTTGATAAGGTTTCAGGGGACATGTATGACTACTACATGGAAAACGGAAGTTTGAAGGGCTTTTCACTTTTTGATGTCTCCGGCCACGGAATTGCGGCAAGCCTTGTGACCATGCTGGCAAAAAATATCGTTTTTCAGGCTTTCATACGCAACATGAAAAAAGAAGAAAGCGTCACCAGAACCCTCTATGAAATCAACGATGAAATTATCGAGGCAAAGGGAGAAATCGAAAACTATCTCACAGGCCTTATGTTCCGTTTTGGACAATTCAATGAGAACGATGAGTGTCTTGTCGAAATGGCAAATGCAGGGCATCCAAACCCGATTCTTTTTTCGGCAAAAAGCAAAATCTGCGATGAGCTGGAATCACCTGAAGGTGAAGACCACCACGGAGCAATCGGACTTGACTTCATCACGGTTTCATTTCCTCAAATCAATTTTACCATGGCCGAGGACGACATCCTGCTTTTTTACACAGACGGTCTCTCGGAAAGCAGGAACACAAAGGGCGAAATGTTCGGAAAAGAAAGAATCAAACACATTCTAAAGGAAAAATATGCGAAAAATGCCCAGTCAATCATGGAAGAGCTGATCGACTCTTACCATGAATTCACAAACGGAACAAAGCGTGACGATGACATTACGGTCGTGGTTATGAAACGTGAAAATTCAGCGAACTATATCGAAGAGCTCGATGAAGTATAGAAAATAAGTAAAAAACAGAGGTAAAAAAAATGACAGAATTCAAACAATGGTATGATGAGGACGGAATCACCTTTCACTCTGAGCACAAGGTCCAGTTCTCACAAAGCAATTCCATGAAGAAGATGAGCTTTTACGAGCTTTTAAAAGTAACCAGCGACATGGCCGTTGAAGATTATGCCCAGAGAGGCATGGACAGGGACACCCTCACAAAAAACGGTTATGCCTGCCTTGTCTCCAGGGTGGCCTTCCGCTTTCACCGTCTTCCGAGGGAAAACGAGAACTATGTTTTTACGACCTATGAAGAAAAGGCCGAAGCCTTGCAGCTCGTTCGTGCCTATGAATTCACCACGCCAAAAGGTGAGCCGCTGATTACGGGCCTGAGTTCATGGCTTTTGGTTGACCCGGTAGCTCACAGAATCATTCCGACAAAAAAATTTGACTTGCGGCCGCCGGTTGAGAGCCAGAAAGAGCACAACTGCCTTAAATATGGAAAGATTCAGATTCCAGAAGATTTGGAAAAATGGGATGAATGGAAAATCCTCTATTCTGACATCGACGGAAACAATCATGTGAACAATGCCCGCTACGGAGCCTTCGTAGCCAACGCCATCCCCGAAAACTTGAGGGAAAAAGACTTCACGGACTTCCGACTCAACTACGCCAAGGAAGCGAAACTCGGTCAAAAACTGGAGATTTTCGGAAAAGTGAACGAGGAAGAAAAACGCCTCACGATTGTGGGAAAAACGGAAGAAGGCGTGTCCTTTGAAAGCGAACTGATGTGGTAAAAACGTAAAAGAAACTACAGATTATGCAGAGAGTAAAAAAAGACGCAGATGGACGCAGATTCACACAGATGGTAATTTCCTTGTGACAAAAAAACACCCCAGTCTTGTCTGTTTCAGAAATGAAGTGCACCCCAATTATTGGACACTTTAACTAGGCTGATTTTAAGGACTGATTCCTAAATTGTAAAGGGGTCAGTCCTTTTAATTTTGCCTTAATTCTCTTTTCGTTGTACCAAGACAAATATTCGATCAATTCTTTTTTGAAATGTTCAACAGA
>DGTW01000094.1 GCA_002393835.1 Treponema sp. UBA4326 | reverse complement strand
TAAAATCAAGGAATATCTGACTCAAGCTTACGAGCTCAACACGGAAAGCGAGCTTGGTGGCCAACTTAAGATTATGCTGTCTCGCCTTCAAATGTATATGGAAGGTGAGGGTGATGAAGTTCCGCCTCAGGCGCAAGCTGAGACCGATTCTGTGGAAGTTCAAAGTGAGACAGACTCAGCTTCTTCCCAGACTGCCTCTGAATCTGCTGCAAATACTGCACCAGAGAACTAAGGGACTTACATGGACGATTATTCGATAACCAAGCTGATAATTCTTTTCATTCTCGCAGCCTTGTGCATCACGCTTTCTTCGCTTTTTTCGGCGAGTGAAAGTGCTTTTTTGGGATTGAACAAGCTGAGAGTTCATTTTCTGCGGGAAAAAGGCGAAAAAAGGGCTGTCCGGGCTGGAAAACTTCTTGAACGAAAGGAAGAGTTGTTGAACATGCTTTTGGTGGGCAACGAAATCGTAAATGTCGCCCTTTCTGTCATTCTCACTTCAATTTTCTTAAAGTTATTCGGTTCTGCCGGCTTGCCAATCGCCACATTCATCGCCACCGTTCTCCTGCTTATTTTCGGAGAAATCACGCCAAAGAGTGTTACGACGAGTCATCCAGAAACCTGTGCCTTTGCTTTGAGTGGCTTCGTTAAACTTTTCTTCTATATATTACGCCCCTTTGTCATTTTTTTTACCTTTATCTCACGCTTGATTTTACGACTTTTTGGAATCAGCATGAAGAAAAAAGCAGTTTCTTTTACGGAAGATGAAATAAAGACCTTGATTGATGTGGGCGGTGAAGAAGGCGTTCTTGAGACAAGCGAAAAAAAGATGATGAGCCGGGTTTTCAAATTTACCGATTTGAACGCAACCGACATTATGATTCCCCGGCTAAAAGTCATCTGCATAAATCCAGACATGAGTTACAGGGATGTGGTTCAGCTTTCGGAGCGAACGAGAATCTCAAAATTCCCGGTTTATGAAAACGACGACATCGACAA
Source organism: Treponema sp. UBA4326 (assembly GCA_002393835.1). GTDB lineage: Bacteria > Spirochaetota > Spirochaetia > Treponematales > Treponemataceae > Treponema_D. Next base: position 15,138 of record DGTW01000094.1, on the reverse strand, counting down.
TATAATCGGCGTGCTCTATGTAAAGGACATGCTCTTTTTTACTGAAGTTCGGGAAGAATTTTCCGTGCGAAAGGTCATGCGGCCGCCGCTTTTCATTCCTGGCACCACAAAAATGTCTTCAATTCAGGAGCTTTTGCACGAAAATCATCAGAGCTTTGCAATCGTAATCGATGAGTATTCTGGCACAGACGGCATCCTCACAATTGAGGACATTGAGCAGGAAATTTTCGGGGCTGTGGCAGACGACATTTATCACGAAGTTGATGATGCTGATGACGGCGAAAAGGACTTTAAGGAATTCATCTCGACTTCAATTGATGGCTCAACCCGCCTCATAGATTTGGAAGACTCCCTCAGAATCAAACTCGAATCAAAAATGAATGAGACAATCGCCGGCTATATCTGTGAAAAACTCGGGCGGATTCCTCTTGTCGGAGAAAGCCTCGAGGAAAATAATTTTGTCTTCACCGTGGAAAAACTGGAAGGTCACAGAATTTCAAGAATTCATCTGGAGCAAAGAATCGAAAAAGATGAGAATTATGTTGATGAAATAAAACCGGCAATTGATGATGAAAAAGACGACCTGTCAATTTCGAATCAGGAAGCAGACGGGGGCAATGAATGAATCTTCTGACTGAAATCATACTTCCAGCCGTCTCAATTTTTCTCCTTGTTCTCGTCGTTGCTTTTTTTGCAGGAAGCGAGACTGCCTATCTTTCCATAACCAGACTTATGCTCAGGCATTTGCAAAAAAAAGACAATTCAGGAAAGAAAAATTCCCCGGCGAAAAGAATTACCTTCCTCAAAAAGGACACTAACCGGCTTCTTTCCCTTATTCTGATAGGAATTAACTTTGTCACTTCTCTTGTCTCTGCCCTTGCGGCTACTCTTGCCATCAAACTGTTGGGGGCTAAGGGTGCTACAATCGCCACATTCGCTGTTTCCTTTATCCTGATTATTTTTGGCGAAATAGTTCCAAAGACAGTTGCATCCGTTCATCCGGTGGGCTTTGCCTCTTTTGCCGCAGTTCCGCTTATCTTCCTTCAGAAAGTTTTTTTCCCGATTGTATGGTTTTTCTCAAAAATAACGAATGGTGTCACGAGGCTGCTTCAGGTCTTCTTCAAGAATTCAAAAGAACTGATTACCGAAGACGAATTGAAGTCACTGATTGAAATCGGGGCAAAGGAAGGCACCCTTGACGCCGGTGAGAAAAAAATGCTCTACAAGATTTTTGACTTCACCGACCTTCACATAAAGAACATCATGCGGCACAGAAGTTTGGTTCAGTTTATCCCCATTGATGCCGAATATGACGAAATCGTAAAAATCTTTGCTCTTTCAGGTTATTCTCGCCTGCCTGTTTGTGACGGAGATTTCGAAAAAGTTGAGGGAATGCTTTTCTACAAAAGCGTCCTGCTGAATGCACCTCGAAAAAGCGAAAATTCTGCAAAGAGTCCGCAAGCAAAAAAATCATTCGCCAGAAGGTACATGCGTCCCACGCTTTTTGTGCCGGAAACACTCCTAGCCACGGAGCTTCTTCAAAAATTTAAGGCAGAAAAGCAAAATTTCGCTGTCGCAATAGACGAGAATGGCTCAAATTCGGGAATCGTCACCATGGATGATATTTTGCGCGCTGTTTTTGGCCGCAGTATCAACTCAATCCATAATGAAATTCCTCCCGAAAACAGAATTCATCCGGTTTCAATTACTGAATACCTGGTTCCCGGCGACATTAAGATTGATGATGCTAATGAGTTGCTGGATCTTGACCTGGAAAGCGAAGAATATACTACCATTGGCGGCTGGCTTTTGGAACAGTTTGGCGAGCTGCCAGAAATTGGCTCTGTGCTAAAAAAAGACGGTGTAATCTACAAAATTGAAGAGCAATCTCGGCGACGGATTCAAAGCGTTCGCATTAATCTGCCGCATCCGCCGGTTACTTCAAGCCGCAGAAATCAACCAGATGTTTATGGTATCCTTCCTCGTCAATAATATATGAGATTGCGTGGGGAGCACCTTCAACAAGATAGAGGGATTTTTCGCTGCTGCAATACTGAAAATTGGCTATGGTCATTTCGATGGGAACAAGACTGTCATTAGTCCCGTGAATAAAAAGAATTGGAATGGTGTTTTTTTTCATTCCACGGAAAGTGTCGTATTCCTCAAAGTCGAAATCAGCAAAGGCATTTGCCATAAAATTGCCTGCCTTCATAACCAGCCTAACCAAAGGAAGATTCCTGTCTTTTCGGGCGAATTTCCAGATAATGTCGTATGGAGAGGTGAAGCCGCAGTCCGCTACAATCGATTTGATGTTTGAAGGAAGCTCAAAGCTGAGCGACATTAAGACACTTGCGCAGCCCATGGAAATTCCTTCGATATAAAGGGAATTTTCTTTTCCGTAAATTTCGTTGACCTTTGTAATCCAGTCACGAACATCAAATCGTTCCTTTATGCCATAAGTAATATATTTTCCTTCGCTCTTTCCATGAGAACGCTGATAGGGCAGGACGACATTGTAGCCGCTTTCGTATAAAAATTTTGCGATGCTGGCGTATTCCAAAAGTGGCCCAGACTGATGACCGTGAATCAGCAGCCAAGTGCCCTTTGCGTTTTTTGCCGGAAGATTGTAGGCCACAAGTTTGAGGCCGTCAAAAGACTGAATCGTAATTTCTTCCGGCTTTTGAGAATAAAACCACTCGCTGTCATTAATGTTTTTCTGAATGTTTTCTTCTGTTACAAAATGTCTTAGCGTGTTGTATTCCCCAGTCCGTCTTGTAAAGTAAGGTTTGAAAAGCGCAAAATAAACTGTCAGCAAAAATGAAATGGACAAAGCAAGGAAAATTCCAACCGGAAGGCCGACTTGTTTGAGAGTTTTTTTTGTGTTTTTGTTCATAGTGTTCCTATTCTATGTCGTAAGTTTCGCCGTATTTTACAATCTGCACATTGGGGAAACCCTTTTCGGCGAGATGTTTCTGGAAGAATTCCTGGGCATCTTTTTCACCGTGAACCATGAAGATTTTTTTGAGGCGGCTCGTATCGATTGATTTTAGCCACTTCGTACATTCCTCATAATCGGCGTGTGCGGAGAAAGCGTTTATCTGCTCGACATTTGCCTTAACATCATACTCATCTCCCATGATTTTGACAACTTTGGCACCATCACGGATTCTCCGTCCCAGAGTGTTTTCTGCCATGTATCCCACGATGAGGATTGTGTTCTTTGGGTCAGAAATGTTGTTCGCAATGTGGTGAACGATTCGGCCGCTTTCACACATTCCGTCGGCCGAGATTATAATCATCGGGCCTTCTTTTTTGTTGAGATTCTTTGATTCTTCAAGAGAATTGACAAAAGAAAGGCTTCCGAAGCCAAATGGGTTTTTGTGGTGTTTTAGGAAAGCCTCGTGAACTTCGTCGGAGTAACATTCCTGATGTACTTGGAAAATTGATGTCGCATTTATGGCCATTGGCGAATCGACATAAATCGGAATATTGGGAATTTTTTTCTGATCAACAAGGCGGTGCAGGTAGTAAACTATCTCCTGAGTGCGCTCAATGGCAAATGAAGGAATTATGATTTTGCCTTTTTTTTCGATTGCCCGCCGAACTATTTTGCGAAGTTCGTCCATTGCGACTGCCGTGTCTTCATGCTTGCGGTTTCCATAAGTGCTTTCAATGAAAATATAGTCTGGCGGAGGAAGATTTGTTGCCGGGTCTCGGATAATCGGCTTCATTTTTCGGCCCAGGTCTCCCGTATACAGTATTCGTATTTCATCTTTGCCTTCCCGCCGGTCCTGACCGCTACGGCGTTCTTCGCCCTTGTATGCTGCCTGTTCCTCCGGGCTGGCTTTGCGCCGGTCAGGTGTGCTCCGCTTATCGTCTTTTTTCCAGCCGAAAAGCTTGTTCCAGATTCGTAGGACATTTGAGTCGCTTTGATGAATCGGATTTCCTTTTTCGTCTCTCTGGCCCTTTATGGTGATGTAAGCAAAAGCCGAGCCAAGGATATGGCCTGCATCAAAGTATTCAAGCTGGACTTCCGGGGAAATGTACATTTTTCGGTTGTAAGAAAGCGTAATGATTTGGTTGGCAGCCTTCAGACAGTCCTTTTCTGTAAAAAGAGGAGTCCAGTTGAATTTCTCGCCTTTTTTCTGCGCCTGCTTTTGAAGATATTCAGCATCCCTTGCTTGAATACGAGCGCTGTCCATCATTATAAGGTCTGTGAGATCCCGGGTGGCTGGAGTGGCATAAATGTTGCCGTTGTAGCCCTGCTTTACCAAGAGTGGCAAAAGACCGACATGATCATAGTGCGCATGTGTGAGAATGACGGCATCGATTTTATCCACAGGAATCTCGAATTTGCGGTTCTTTTCGTCTGATTCAGCCCGTTTGCCCTGAAAGGCACCGCAGTCAATCATGTATGAGCGTCCGTCGATTTCAAAAATATGTTTTGAGCCAGTTACTTCCTGTGCGGCTCCTAGAGAATAAACAGTAACAGCCATAGTTGCCCCCCAATCAGTTTTCTTCTATATATTTTCCCCCATAACTTCAAAATTCACAAGGATTTTTTTTCGGCTAGACTTTTCTTTCTTTTGCTTTTACAATAAAAATCTTACTAACAGATATTGTTACCAGAGGATATTTTGTATACTAGAGAAATCAAAACACCGCCAGAAAAAATCGTTCATAGCGGCAAGATTGAATTCGGAACTTTCAAAGGACTTTTGCAGAATCTCGATATTCGTGGCGTTCGCGCTCCCTTTGCAGGCTTTCCATTTCCAACGGTCATAACAAATTTTCGCATACAAAGCTCTATAATGTTTTTTTTCAATATAGGCTCTTTTGTCGGTACTGTAGATTTTTTTGATCACAAGGTTTTTGGTTTTGCCGAAGTTGTTTTCTGGAACAAAGAAAACGGACGAAAATTCGCTTACCGTTCTTTCATGGGACCTCGCCGCCGCTTTATTCCCCACAACATGAAGACAGGCTTTTGCGCCAGTTTCAACAAAAAGCGTTATATCCGGGTGAGCTGGGATCATCAGCGTGACAGGCTCTCCATGATTTTCAATTTAAAGGGCGATTCTTCAAGGCCTTCGACACAGGCTGCTTTTGTGGCAAAATATTCCGAGCCGACGATGTGTGAGCTTGCCAGCGTTGTTCCGGCTCCATCAAAAAGACGCTGCTCGGCAACATATCTTTGCACCCCTCAGATTCACGGGTCAATTTCCTTGGAAAAAACAAAACTTTCCGATGAAGTAAACCAGGAAGACCTGAATGGCTCTGCCTTGCTCAGCATAAACCGGGCTTACTACAACCTTCACTCAGTTTCAGAGTATGTGGTTGCTTCCGGCCAGATAAACGGCAAAAAATTCAGTTTCCAGATTTTTACTACGCAAGAAAACGCCGTAGATTCCGACAATATAAATGGGAACTTTCTCTGTGTAGACGGAGACTGTACCCCGTTGCCGCCAGTTACAATCACCCATCCATTTGGGCTTTCAAAAAAGTGGGTGATTCAGGATTTCGAGAATATGGTGGATTTGACTTTTACGCCAGCATCCGACAACCGCCGCGATGTTTCATTTTTGGTTATAAAAAGCCAGCTCTCCACGATTTTCGGAACTTTTGACGGTGTAATCAAAACAAAGTCTGGTGAAGACATAAGCCTCCGAAATTTTGAAGGCATTGCCAAGAACCAGCTTTTACGATTGTAAGGGAACAGTATGGCAGACAAACCAGAAGCAAAATGGGAACCGGGAACACTGGATCAGACAAGACGCAATATCGGCCCCATTGACGAATATGAAGCAAAACGAATGATACAAAAACTGGGCGGAGAAATTTATACTGAAAAATCAGCTCCCATTGATTACTCTGCCCTGCCAAAAGCCAAGGAATATTCAAAGCGTGTTGTCGGACGAAATGCATCGGCAAATGCAAGCCAGACAGCAAATTCTCAGGCCTCGGCTCCTGCCGGTAAAGTCGGATATGCTGTAAAAGACAAGCCGATTCGCTACGGCACCCTGCCAGAACTGAACTCAAAAGAGCGTCACCTCATGGACAGGCTTATGATGAGCGAGGATTACAAAATCAAGACCAACCTTGGTTTTTTCAATTTTGTCCTCAGATTCAAAAAAAATGGCGGCGAGCTTGTCAGAAAGGGCTTTGTGGAGTTCACTTTACAGAATCATGTTAACCATCTTCAGGAATTCATCACCTGCGTAAAATCCATAATCCAAATATCGCCGGACACATACAAGTCAAAAATACTTGCCGCAAATGAAGACCGCTTTAAGTTCCTCAAACTTGTCGGCTCATGGACCATGAAGGACATAAAAAAGTATTTCTTTGACCTTCAGAATTCGGATGATGTTTCTATTTCCATGATGATTCCTCTGGTGAAGACAATTTACCGCTATCTCATCAAGATTTACTATCTTGGCGAAACGAGAATCTCTTCATATTTTAAAGAAATTTACAACGATCTTGCAAAGTATCCGAAATTTGACCTGCAAAAGGCTCAGATGTTGTCAAAAACTGGAATCAGCGAGTGGTTCTACATTTACAGTCAGGTTATCAAGGGACTTTATCCCCTTCTGATGAGAATGAGCAGTTCGAAATTCGATTATTTTCAGGATTTTTTCCTCGTACAGACATCAAACATCCTGAAATTCCTTGAAATTACGAAATTTGACCTCCTTCTGCCCAATAAAAAGGGCGATGCTGCTGGCAGTGAGGGTAAAGAATCAAAAGAAAACGACAATAAAAGCGAAGGGAAGGCCAAAGAAGAAAAAGCTGCCGAAAACAAGAAAAGCGATTTGGTTGAGGCTGGAATCAAACTTCTGGATACTCTTTTCCCGGATGCAGGCTTTGACAAACTGGACACAATGCCGGACATGTATCCGTATTTCCAGCCGCTCTATCAGTTCCGTGACGGCTACAACCTTCTTTCGCCGAAAAACCCGGTTCAGGTTACTGTCACTCTTCTGCGCATAACGGAAGACCTTTTCCAGGGTTGCCGAAACATCGTTTTTACTGAAGAACAGGAAGAAGACACCAGCCGGGAATCAGAAAAACTTTCCGAAGTCTTAAGTGAATGGTCAGTTTACAGGGAGACTCTTTTTGAGCGTCAATATTGTGACCAGCTGAAGGATTTCGTTAATAATGAATATTCTCAGGGTGATTTCAAGACCAGCCTTTTTGGAAAGAAAATACTGACATCACTTTTCTGGCAGACCAAGTACAATTTCCTTCCATATTTTGAATTCGAGCAGCTTCTTCTTGAAAAACCGAAAAACGACAGTCCTTACAGGCCTCTTTGTATTCGAGTGGCCTTTCTTCTGCGTTATTTTACGACTCTTTCTCGCAAAATTGATTCGGCCAAGGGAAGCGGAAGCGTTTTGGGAATACAAAATCCATGGGATAAATACAACTTTGACATCCCCAACATCGTTTCCCGCCGAATGGATGTCCTTCTCGGTGCAAAAAAGACCACTGATTCGGCCGCTACAAATGCCAACTTAATTAAATACGCTCTTTTCATAGTCGCAGTTCTTGACTGGTGGATTAACAATCCATCAAGCCCGGCTTATTCAAGTGATTCGCCTCAAATTTACCGAATCAACGAGGAAGACGGAGCTCCTGCATTCAGCGTTCCCACAAGAATTGACCAGAATAAGCTCTTTGCAGAGCGGGTAAAGCAAACGGTAGAAAGACAAAAGGCTGCCGCACAGGGGCAAAATGGATAAAGAAACAGAAAAAAAATTCATTGAGCTGGAGACAAAAATCGCATATATGGACGATTTTATCACTAAGCTTCAGGAAGAAACTGTTGAAAACCAGAAAGTGATTCATCTTCTCAGGGAAGAAAACCAGATTCTCGCAGGTCGGATTCAGGATTTGTCAGAGAATCTGGAAATTCCAAACAGGAAACCACCTCACTATTAATTCGGAATGCGAAATTAGGAATTCGGAATTATTAATTTTCAATTTTTAATGCGGAAATTTCTTCAGATTACAATTTTTCTTTTTTTCTCTTGTTTTCTTTTTGGGGGAGAGGGGGCGGACTTTCCGTCGCTGGAGCCGCTTTTTTCTTTTAAGGACGGAGAACTTTCTTCTGAGGATTTTATTCGCTCGGGACTGGATTTTTCTCTTTGTCCGGCAGAAAGTGATGAAGGAAAAGCTGTTTTTTCGCAATATAAAGCACTTGAAGCACAAGTCAAATCTGATTCTTTCATGGCCTATTCCGAGGAAGAGCGGGGGGAGAAAATTCTTTCGCTTATGTACGAAAGGGTTCTCAGACAGTACAGCCTTAATCAGACTTATATAAATGTCATGTTTCAGAAGGGCACTTACAACTGCGTTTCCTCCAGCGTCCTTTATGCAGCCCTCGCAAAAGCAGCCGGGCTTAAAGTTCATGCCGTGGAAACGCCCGACCATGCTTTTTGTACGCTTTATCTTTCTGACGGACGAAAAATTGATGTGGAGACGACTAATCCCAACGGCTTCAATCCTGGAAGTAAGAAGAATGTGCAGGACAACGGAAGGTCAAGCCGCTATCATATAGTTCCAAAAAAATATTACATGAACCGCCATGAAATTTCAGAGCGAAAATTCATCAGCCTGATTGGAAAAAATGTGACGGCCTTTTACGACGAAAAGAAAAACTATGCGATGGCATTGCCTGTCGCATCTGCAAGAATTTCCTTTACAGAAAAAGAAAATATCCCGGAAGAGGAAATGAAGGCCGTGAGGGTGGATTTTGATACTGTAGCCATGAATTTCGCCGTTTCTCTGGACAGGCAGAAAAAATCTGATCTTGCCCTGGATTGGCTCGATTTGGTGGAAAACCGCTGGGGAAAGGCCTTGAACCAGCCCTTTTATCAGAATTCCTATGAAAGCATCGCCTACAATTGTGCGGCAAATCTGACAAACGAAAAGAGGGCGGAGAAGGCAACCGAGCTTTTTGAAAGACGCAAAGAAAAAATCAGCACGAAAAACAGGACTGTCATCGAGGAAATGATTTTTTATGCCCTCATTGATGAAAAAACAAAAGAAGTGACGGCGGACGAAGCCCTTTCATTGATTCAGGAAAGCCGGAAGTCGCCAGAAGGAAAAAGCGGCAAGATTGCAAGAAAACTTGAAAACCTTGAAGAATACTATTGGGCGGAAAAAGCAAAGCCTCTTAGCAAAGACGAAAAATTCCTTGAAGCTGCAAAAATTCTTGAAGATGGACTGAAATCCCTTCCGAACAGCCGTAACCTGCAGACAATAAGGAATCAGAATCTGAATAACTATGCCGTACAGGTTCACAATAATTTTGCGGATTTATTCAATGCAAAGAGGCTGGATGAAGCCGAAAAAGTTCTGAATGAAGGATTGAAAATCCTGCCCAAAAACGGCACATTGCAGAGGGATTTACAGATTCTCAGAAGCAGGAAATAAATCCTGCTTCCGAATAATTTTAGTCACGGGTTTTGAGCCAGCCGCACAATGCAATCAGCCAGCCGATTACAATTACGATGAGGCCGATTCCGATGCCGGTTCCAGTGGCTTTGTGGGCGAATTTTACGATGCCTTTTGCCCATGGAGCCAGGTTAAGATAGTTCAAAAGAACATATACGCCACCTGCAATTGAAACGATAAGGGAAATGAGCTTGACTGGAAGTTTTGCCCTGAGCGTAACAAAGCAGAAAACGATGCCGGCGATTGCTCCGCCTAAAGCCAGGATTGAGCCGATTTTGAGGTCGCCTGAGCCGTCAGTAATTGCGTTGAATGCGCTTGTGCCGCCACCGAAGAATTTGCTTGCGGTGAGCGGAAGGAAACAGCCGATTACGACCAGTACCATTCCAATCAGGTAGAGCGGAAGATTTGATTTTTTTGCCATTTTTGATTTTGCCTCCTTTTTTGCAAATCAGTTAAGAATATTTACTATTATAATGTTTTTTTGACTTTTTTAAAGATTAAGAGGATAATTATCGATTATAATAGTTGGAGAAATTTGAGATTTTTATATCGAGGTTCTTTATGAAAGCAAAGATAGATTCAACAAGTGAAAAAGCGCCGAAAGCAAAAAAAACAAAGATAAAACTGGAAAAAAGCAAATTCTCTGAGTCGCTGGCCTTCAAATTTGAAGTTTCGATTTTTTCCATTCTTTTTGTATTCTTCGCAATTTTGGTCTTCCTCTTGAATACGACTATCAGCAAAGACAGCATCAAAACCTATTCAAGCATGTTCGGAACCCTCTCAGAACGAAGCTCCACGGCACTCACTTACTGGCTCGACGGTTATTTCAAGGATCTGCGTGTTTTCACCAAAAATGAAATCTTCCTCGAAGGCGATGTGGCAAAAGTTCATCAGTACATTCTGGATAACCCGACACTTATTGGCGATGATTTTGAATATGTCGGTGTCTGCGACCAGGAAGGAACTCTTTATACTTCAAACGACAAAACACTGAATGCAAAAAACACCGAGTATTTCACTGAAATTATCGGAAAGGGGCATGGAAGCAGCATCACAAATCCTGAATTCAATGCCGAAAGCGGCAACTACATTTTCTATGTCGCTTTGCCTGCCGTAGACAGAAACGGCCGTCTTTTTGGTCTTTTTATGGGAGCACTTAAAATTGACAATATCCAGATTGAAATTTCAAAAATCAAGGTTGGAGAAAAAGGCTTCCCCTTCATTCTTGATGGAAAAGGCACCATAATCGCACATCCCGAAAAAAACAGACTTATGGAAAATGTCCTTGAAATGGAAGATCGGGTTACTGGCCAGATGGGACTTAATGCCCTCGCAAACGAAATGGTCATGGGAAACAAGGGCGTTGCAAAAATCTTAAAAGACAGCGGCAAAAAGACGGACTATGTTTTCTATTATCCGATTTATGATACCAACTGGTCTCTGGCCCTTTCTCTGCCCGAAAAGGAAGTTCTTTCTTCGGCGCGAAAGAGCGGCTACAACATTGCAGGATTCAGCTTTGTGATTGCCATTCTTCTCATTATTTTTATTGCCATCTACATGGGAATCATGCTCAGACCGCTTCTTTTGCTCAACCATTCTATCAAAGAAATTGCAAAAGGTGACGCAGATTTAACACAGCGGCTTGAAATCAAGTCAAAGGACGAAATCGGCGGCGTTGTGCGTGGATTCAACACATTCATAGAGAATTTGCGGAGAATCATCAGTGAAGTAAAAAGCTCAAAAGACAAGCTGCAGACAGTTGACGAGGATTTGCAGTCAACAACAATCGCAACCAGTGATTCAATAGCTCAAATTTCGGCTGACATCGGCGATGTTTCCTGCCAGATTGACAACCAGCGAGCCAGCGTAGAGCAGACTGTAGGCTCGGTCACGCAAATTGCAAAAAATATCGAAAGCCTTAACCAGATGATTGAAAGCCAGTCCAACGGAGTTAATCAGGCCAGTTCGGCTGTCGAGGAAATGCTTGGCAACATCATTTCGGTCTCAAAAAGCACTGAAAAGATGGCCCAGGCCTTTTCTGCCCTTGAAAATTACACGAAGACAGGAATCGAAAAACAGAATGTCCTCAACGAACAGCTTGCGACAATCGAGGAGCAGAGCCATACCCTCATTCAGGCCAATAAAACAATTTCTAAGATTGCAAGCGAAACAAATATCCTCGCAATGAATGCGGCAATCGAGGCGGCTCACGCAGGTTCAGCAGGAGCCGGATTCAGCGTTGTTGCAGACGAAATCCGTATGCTTTCGGAAACTTCGGCAAAGCAGTCAAAGGTCATTGGCTCTGAGCTGAAAAAGATTCAGGAATCAATCACGACAGTAGTTGCTTCTTCGGAAGAGGCAAAGTCAGTCTTCAATTCAGTCAGCACTAATGTTCAGGAAACCAATCAGCTTGTCCGGGAAATTCGAAGTGCAATGGAAGAAAGCGAAGAGGGTAGCCATCAGATTACGGATGCCCTCAGAATGATGAACGACTCAACCGCAGAAGTTCGGACTTCAGCTCGCGAAATGTCAGAAGGAAACCAGACGATTCTTGATGAAGTTAAAGTCCTGCAGGAAGCCACAAAGGCTATCAAAGAAAGCATCGAAAGAATGTACGAGGGCACAGGCCAAATCGAGCGAAACGGCTCCACGCTCTCGGACATTTCAGGCACAATGCAGGATTCGATTCAGCAAATCGGAAGCCAGATTGACCTTTTCAAGGTTTAGCGGGCAATTATCTGATATATTCGACATCCATGTCGTGACGAGAATTTCCATTCGGAAATTCTCGCAGCCAGCTTGCTTTAGCTCGCATCCGTGCGAGCAATTATCTGGTACATGGGAGATTCTCCGGGCTTCAACTCCAGAATGTGCTTTTCGCAGGGCAGGGCTTCGCTTGGGTCATGGGTGACATGAAGGATTGTTGTAGTTCCTGTCTCGGCTACGGTTTCGATTAAGTCCAGAATTTTCTGGCGGTAGTTTTCATCGAGACCGTGGCATGGCTCGTCCAAAATCAGGATTTTCGGAGCTTTTACCGCAGCTCGCAGAATCAAAATTGCCCTCTGCTCACCATAACTCAGGCTGCCAAAATTTTCGTGCTCACGGCCTTCAAATCCGCCGAGCTTGAGCCACAACCTTGCCGCCTGAATCTCAACATCAGTTTTCTGCTCGTACAAGCCGATTGAATCCTTGAATCCTGAGATAATTACGCTTTCCAGGTCAGTACCGCCGACCATTCGGTATTCAACATGCCAGCGGTAGCTTACGATTCCTAGATTCTTCTTGATGTCCCAGATTGTCTCGCCAGTCCCCCGTTTTCGGCCGAAAAGCCAGACATCGTTGCAGAAAACCTGATGATTGTCGCCGGTAATCAATTCGAGCAAAGTTGTCTTTCCGCTGCCGTTAGGGCCTCGGATAAGCCAGTGCTCGCCGCGTTTTACTTCCCAGTTAAAGTCAACGAGAACCCGATGGTCGTCCCAGCCTACATTCACATTGTTCATTTTGACAAGGCTTTCGTTCGTATCGCTTGTGGCATTCTGATTCTGCAAAACTTCGGTCTCGCTCTGAATTTTTTTTAACTCGCTGATAAAAGCATTTTTTTCAGTCTCCCGGGATTTTGCCTTTTGGGCCTCACGCTGAGAAATCAGTTTTTCATATTCAGCTTTTGTTCCGGAGAAAGAAACTGCCCCACCCGCAAATTCAAGCACATTCGTAATCGTGTCTGGAATTTCATGGTAGCGCTCCATTCCCAGAATAATCGTGGTGCGCGGGTCTTTTGAATCAGAATTCTTCTGCTTTCCGACGATTGTCTTGAAAAATTCCAGCAGAATCGTGCGGCTCTGTGCGTCAAGGCCTGCAAACGGGTCGCTCAGAATCAGAAGTTTTTTGCCCGAAAGAAGGGCGCGGCAAAGCAAAGTTCGCCTGATTTCGCCAGTGGACATAAATTTAAGTCCCCGGTCAAGAATCTTCTCAACACCACAAAGTTTGACTTCAGGCAGAGTTTCAAGCCGATCAGCAATCGGTGGCAAAGGAAGATGACGGTGCTTTGCGTCAGGCCCGCCCAAAACCTCGCAGATAAAGCGCCGGCCGGTTCGTCCTTCGTCAATCTTGTTGATGTACTCGCTTTCGTCTAAATCACGCTCTTGTTGAATCAGGCTGGCAGCCCGCTCCAGAGAGACAATCTCGACCGAATCCTCAAAATGAGTTGAATAATCGCCCGTGGTATCGTTGGGCAAAATCTGCTGTTCACCAGCCAGAGCACGCAAAAAGTCAGCCTTGCCACCACCGTTCGGCCCGATTACAAGCCAGGCCTCGCCAGAGCGCATTTCCCAGTTAAGGGAAGCGATTTTTGTTCCGTGCAAATCCTGCACACGACAATTGTTTATGTAAATCAGGGAATTTTCTTTCATAATGAGGAAAGTATAGCGGGAAAAGGGAAAATTGAAAATGGACTTGGAAGGAATAAGTTTATAATCCCAATTCACTATGAGAATTTACTCGATAAGCTGTGATAATCAGAATTTCCTCTTCTTTTATCTCGTCGATCTCTTTTCCGTAAATAAGCACAAGATCTGGCTTTACATGGCAGTCTCTAAAATCTTTTAGGTTTCCTTTTAGTTGGTGGTCACGGAATTTTGCTGGAAGTGTTTTTCCTTCGATTAATAATTCAACAATAGAATCTACAAGTTTTTTATCATCTTCTTTAAGTTTCGCATATTCTTTGTCGAATTTGCTTGTCGCGAAAAATTTAGAAAGCATGGGCTTTTCTGTATTCCTCCATGCTCGAGTAACCTTGAATGGTTCCAGCCTTTATTTCTTTTTGAATTTCTTCTCTGTCTTCCAGAAGGCTTTTTTCTAAAGGTGAAAGTTCATCCATAGAAAAGGAGACTTTTGGAAAATGAGTATGGATAAAGTCTTTTATAGATTCGAGAATGTTAGAATCTGCATTGTTCAATGTCATATTTACAGTCATTTTAGCGCCTCCTTAACATAGTATAACACAATGTGGTGCAAAATTATACAGTCTTGATATGTTTTACCTTCGAATCTTCTCTTTCAAATGTAACCCCAGTTTTTCAAGTTCCTCGTCTATAACCTTGTCGATTTTGGTGAAAAGGCTATCGTCACCTGAAAATTCGTGCGGAGTGTAAAAGAATGTCGCTGGCGTTAGCGCTGGTAGCCCCGAAGTTGCCGAAGGCAATGAGCGGATAGCGAAGGGCGGACATAGCGACCCGAACGAAGTGAGGGGAACGCAAAATCTCTGCTAATATGGAAATGGATAGGTTCATCAGTTTCATTTGACCAAAAATAGATTTTATAACCTGCGGTTCTTAGATATTCTAGCATTATGCGCTCTCCAAGGCATCTAAGTTTCTGAAACTTGTTATCGAAGAATAAATTTGTTTTAGGTACTTCTTGAAATATTCATTTTTTTCTGAATCAAAATTGGAATGTATAACTTCGCCATCGTTCGTGAGCAGAATAGATTCTGCCGTTTTGCAATCTTCAAAACAAACATCCGAATCCGTATAAGTAATCAAAATTCCGTCTTTTACACAAAATTCTTTTCTCATTTTTAAACCCCAAAAGATTACATTTTTCTACCGCTAAATATTCTATCACACTTCTGTTGAAATTGCATATATTTCCCCAGTGTCTCCGCATTATAAACCGTACTGT
>DGTW01000010.1 GCA_002393835.1 Treponema sp. UBA4326 | reverse complement strand
CGGTGGCAGTGTAGCCTTCCGGGTGTCCGACATGAAGACCGGCTCCGCTCGGGTAAGGGAACATGTCAAGGACATAGCGTCGCTTTTCTTTTGGAACTGAAGGATCTTCAACGGCACGGAAAGTCTTGTGCTCGTCCCAGTATTTCTGCCATTTTGGTTCAATTGTTTTAAAAGGATACATTTAAATTATACTCCTGTGTTTTGACGCGGATTTACGCAGATGAACGCGGATGGGATTTTTATAAACTAAAATAATCTGTGTTAATCTGTGGATAAATAATAACAGATTGCAGAAAAAGTGAATAGTAGAAAAGAATGCGCGCCCGCTATGGAGCTGTGGCGAAGCCAGTCGGGAGCGAAGCGGACGACCGCGCGTTAGCAAGCAGCGGAACAGCGGTTGCTAATTTATGTGCGCCCCAAAAAAATCTCTTCACTTTAAATAAAAAATTCGATAAAATAAATAATATTTTACTATAAAGAGGCTTTTAGAAATGGCAAAAGACATTTATGACACATTCCGTGACATCGGTATCATTCCTGTTGTCGCAATTGAAGACGCTTCAAAGGCAGCTGATTTGGCACATGCTCTCGTAAAGGGCGGTCTTCCGGCTAGCGAGGTTACTTTCCGCACTGCATGTGCTGCAGAGGCTATCGAGGCTATGATCAAGGCTGAGCCTGACATGCTCGTTGGCGCTGGCACTGTTCTCAATGTTGAGCAGGCAGAAAAGGCTGTTAAGGCCGGTGCAAAATTCATCGTCAGCCCAGGATACAATCCGGATGTCGTTGACTGGTGTATCAAAAACAATGTTCCGACAATGCCTGGTATCTCTAATCCTTCAGAAATCACCGCTTGTATCAACAAGGGCGTTACACACCTCAAGCTCTTCCCTGCTGAGCGCAAGGGCGGATACAAAATCATCGATGACTTCGGTGGTCCTTTCCCACAGTGTACATTCATGCCAACTGGTGGCGTTACAACTGAGAATGTCGGCGAATATGCAAAACGCAAGAACATCCTCTGCATGGGCGGTACCTGGATGGTTAAAAAGCCACTCATCGAAGGCTGCAAATGGGACGAAATCACTCAGATTTGTAAAGACGCTGTAAAAGCAATGCACAACTTCCACATCGATCACTGGGGAATCAACGCTAAGAACCCTGACGACGCTGCAAAAATCGCTGAAGGTTTCGATCCATTCGGATTCGCTGCAAAAGTCGGCAACTCTTCAATCTTCGCTTCTGACCAGATTGAAATCATGAAGCAGGACGGACGCGGAACTCACGGTCACATTTCTGTAGTCTGCAACAATGTTGAGCGTGCTTTGGCTTACCTCGAGAAATTCGGATTCAAACCTGTTGCCGGAACAGAAAAATGGACTGGCAAAGAGAACGCTTCTCCGCTCAAGGTCGTTTACCTCGACAAAGAAGTCGGCGGATTTGCTATCCACCTCAAACGCGCATAATTTAGACGCGGATACACGCAGATGAACGCAGATAGATGTTCGTCTGCGAAAAAAATAACCTCAGTCATGCTGTTTGTGACTGAGGTTATTTTTTTGTTATACGATTTGTAAAAAAATCTCTGTGAGCTTTGTGCCCCTACGAGCACAGCTTTTCGGGAGCCTCCCTCACTTTTTAATCACAAAATCCGTGTAATCTGTGCTAATCTGTGGATTATTTCTCCGACAAATCAATCAGCGTTGTGACTGGAATCGGAGCCAGAGCCTCGTGATAGTTTAGTTCTGGTATTCCGATAACTCCGAAGAATTCTGCGACACTGCCTCCGCCCTGTTCAATCAGGCTTTTTGACGCATTCAGGGTGCCTCCGGTGGCGATTAAATCATCGATAATGAGATAATTTTTGCCTTTTTCAATGTCGGCTTTGTGGGCTTCGATTGTGGCCTCTCCGTATTCAAGGGCGTAGCTTGCGCTGTAGACCTGACCGGGGAGCTTGCCTTTTTTGCGTATGAGCACGAGGGGAAGCTCTAAGTGCTCTGCAAGTGGAGCTGCAAAAAGGAAGCCCCTTGACTCTACGGCGGCAATAGCGTCAATCCGCTTGTCTTTATAGATTTCTACCATGCGGTCAATGACATGCTTGAAAGCAGGCGGATTGGTGAAAATGCTGGTAATATCAAAGAAAAGAATGCCTGGTTTCGGAAAATCGGGCACCCGGCGAATTGCCTTGTCTAAAATCTCATCATAAACTGTGTTTGACATAACGAATTATTCTAGCATTTTGATGAATAACAGTCTATAATTTAAATCTATGCTAAGCTCTCGCCGAAACATTTTTCTTTTCGCGGCTTTTTTTATTTTTCTGTTTCCAGCTTTTTCTGCTAAGAGCCGCATTGTGCGTATTCCCATCTACGAGAACGATGCCCTTTCAAAAAGGCGGGGCAATGACAACAATGCTTCTTACCTCTCGGAATTTCTCGAAAGTATAAACCGCTATCTTGACTATGATTTTGTCTATGTTCCCATGAACCGGGATGAGTCTCGCCTTGCCCTTGCTGACGGGCGGCTGGACATGATTCCATTTTTTGGAAGAGATTCCCTGGAGGGCAATGATTTCCTTCTTTCTGACACGCCGACTGCCATAGGCTCCACGGTTTTTGCATCAAACAGAAAGGTAAATCTTGAAAAACTTAGGATTGGACTTTTAAGACATGCCCCTCAAAGTCTCAGTGATAATGTCAGGTTTTATGCTGAAAGTCAGGAAATTGAGGCCTCTTACTTCTATTATGACAGTGAAAAAGAGCTTTTTTCTGACCTTCATGCTGAAAAAATCGATGTCTTTGCCACTATAGATTTTACAATACCCGATGATTTTTTCGTTGTCGCTACAAT
>DGTW01000155.1 GCA_002393835.1 Treponema sp. UBA4326 | reverse complement strand
AAGTCCAGATTGCGGTTAATCATGTAAGCAACGATGCTGTAAAAAAAGTGACGGAACATTCCGACAATGCTTCTTGCCTTATGATATTCAAGCTGGAAGTTGTTCTTCAGTGTTCCCCAGTTTGATTCAATGATGCTTCTGTGCTTGATATGATGACATTCAAAACGGCTCATAAGTCTGTTCATTGCAGATTCCGTTCATTTTGAATCCATGCCACCATCCTTTTGTAGATTTGCTTCTTTTTGCAATGCCCTTTGTCACTTTGTGCGAGTAAATTTTATGATTCTGGCAGACTGTTATCGGTGTAGAATCCATGTAATGTATTTCTGATCCTTTTTTCCTGTTCATTTCCATCAAGAAGTTCATAAATGCAAGGATGAATACAGTCGATTTGTTCGTTGCCTTCATGAAATTCTCATAATTCGGAAGGTTAGGAACTTTGTCACTCATCAGTTCCCTTATCATTTTATGATAATTTTTCAGATCTCCTGTTTTGAAATGAAATCTGTAGATGTTCAGCGCGACAATCTGCACAAGGCTCAATTTTCTTTTGGGGCCCCGTTTCCCATTGAACTTTGAAATAAGAAATTCATACACTAAATTCCCTTTAAGGCTCTTGAAAAACATGCTGGTTAAGTTGCAAATTTGTTCATACATAAGCGTAATTCTTTTTGATTTTTTTTGTAGTGATTAAAATTTTAAAGATTTACGCTTTTTTTGTAAATTCTCAACTAAACTCGAAATTCAGACTTTTTAGTCATCCCCAGCCCCCAACTTCAAATTTTCAATTTTCCACTTTCAATTTTCCGTTTTCAGTACATTATTTCTCGCACGGTCTCGCTTGGCAATTTTCCTTCGTAGAGGTAGGCGTAATGCGCGCGCCCATGTGGATGTTCGTTTCGGGGTCAAAAATATCATAATTTTCACCGAGTTTGAGTTTCCGCGCTTCGGCTTTCGAAAACACCTGCCGTAATTTATGCCGTATATTAGCTGCTTAAATTCTGCAGTTGTGTCATTCTCTCTATGCGAGGCAAACAATCGGTTTTTCAGAGCCGTAACGCCTGAGCGTTTTGCCCTGAAAATGCGTTATTGTTGCTGTAAAACGATACTGCTTTCATCATACGTAAGCGTCACTGATTCTCCTTTTAAATCAGCCAGTGCTGTTGGCACATCGGTAAAGCGGAGCGTAAGCGTAGTTGCGTTTCCGTTTTCGTAGACGGCATAGATGGCTTTGAGAGTGCCATACGCGCTTTCAGTGCTCGTCTGAGAATCTTTGGCGTATACCGTGCCGCTCAACTCTTTTTCGGTGATGGTTGGAAGAGAAATAACGTACTCTGTTCCGCCATAGGTGATAGAAAATGTTTCGCCAGTATGTAGGGAGATTTTTGACGGATAGGGACTGGACGAATTTTTATACGTAAAATGATTTCCAAAGTCGGTGATTTTGCCCGTGAACTGGTTTGTCAGGGTGAGTTGACCGTCTTCGTCCAGCGCATACGTATTGATGACAAGACCGCTAAAGGCATTTTGCATCCGTGCTTTTTGAAAACGTGCGGTACTCTGTGCTTTCGTAATCACATCGTCAAAATAGCAGAAAAAATAGTCCATATATTTTACCTCTTCCGCATTTTCGTCTTTGGGAACACCATAACAATCGACATATTTTAAGATTTCGCTTCCGTCATTATATGTCAGAATAGTCCAGTAGTACCGATTTCCATCCACGATACAAGAATATTCGGTTCCTGAATAAGCATTGGCTTCATTCCATGTTTCATAGACTTGTTTTTGGTCGGAATTTTTGTAGGTTTCTACGATGTTCTTGTATTTTGCCAGAAATGTACTACATTCGTCAGCAATTGTGCCATATACGGTATCGAGCGCGGTCTGATATGCTTCCAGCGTCACAAGCGAATATGCCCCCGTATACGTCTGCATCCCCGAAAAACTGCGTTCGTCTTGATAGTAATAGTATGAATGATAGTGATCGAGATTTTTTGTCGCCGCTGTATGCATCGCATACGCCATGTATTTTGTGTACGCGCTTATGTCCGCTGGAACAAACGTTTTCTGCGGCTTAAAATACACGAGCGACTTTTCCGCGTTGTATGAATACTGAACAGCCGCATGGTCTACCCATGTCAATCCGCCGTCAAAACTGTAGCTGATGGTACACGTTCCGTCCGTGCCGAACGAATACCGCTCTTTGCCGCTGGAATCAGTGGTGACGAATGTCTTTCCCGCAAACATATCGCTGCCCTGCGCTTCTGGAATGACGACGGGCGTTGTCGTGCCAGTCTGTGAGGTCTCTTCTTGCGTGTTGGTTGTCTGCCCCGCAGTATTTGAGCCTGTATTCGTTGTGTTGGTGCTATCGGTCGTTGGGTCGTCATATACGTAAATCGTTTCGCCGTCCGATGAACAGCCTATGGCAAGGGCGGAAATGAGTGAAAGCACGGGAAATATGGAAAAAGTGGGAATATGTTTCATGGGGAACTCCTTAATTTTTAAGCAAATAATTAAATGTCGTATTCTTTTTCAAAATCTGTGCGTTATTTTCGGCATCAGACACATCAAATGAGGCGTTGGTATATTTTCTTGTAGAACTATTATAAGTATATGCATTCCAATTGGTATCAACAGGAAATAGTATCGAAAGCAAATTTTTACAATCATAAAAGGCTTTGCTATCCACATGTCCAACACTATCGCCTATGGAGACGCTCGTAAGAGAAGTTACCCCAGAAAAAATATAGTCATTTACGCGATAATACTGTATATCTGCTTGTGTCAGTAAAACTTCATTCATATACAACGCCGCACCATTAGCACAGGGATTTGCATATTCGTCCCGAAAATTCAGCCGTAACCAATCATCGAGCAGCCCATTAAAATACACGGTTTGAAGCAAATAGCACCCAGAAAATGCCCCATAGCCAATTGTAACAGACTTATATAAATGTATATTTTGAAGCATTTTACAATAAGAAAAAGCATATCTTCCAATATTTTTTATATTGGCGCAAGGAATTGTCGTAAGGTTTTCACATCCCTCAAAAGCAAATTGTCCGATTTTGGTTATTGACTCTGCTAGTGATACGGTCGTTAGATTTTTACAAGACTTGAACGCTCCATCTCCAATTTCTTTTACATTGTCTGGAATTGTTACGGATTGTAGTCCATTCCAACCGAAAAAAGCACATTCTGCAATTTTTGCTATGTCATTTGGAATCATAATTTCTGTAATTTCCGAAAATAATCGTCCATCAATAAAGAATTTTTTGAAAAAACTATAAAATCCACTGCTATATCGCCAATTACGAGACTCTGCATCGGAATACGAATCGCTTGCTGTGCAATCATTCCACCAACTGGTATCTTCAGAAACGATGATGGCATTTATATGAGCATACTGGTTAATTGTTCCATTGTAATAAATTTCCATATTTTCATCGCAATATCCGAACACATTATCCCCTATCTCCGTCACGCTTGCGGGAATCGTCACCGACTGTAAGCAGTCCATATACGAAAACGCATACGCATTGATTTTTGTCACGCCATCGGGGATAACGCAGTTTTCAACAAGTTCATCGCCAACATACCATTTGTGTTCGGCATCCCACCGATATTGAAAGATACCGCGGTAAGGAAACGAAATGGCGCACCAGTCTGCCACAGCCCCTGTGTAGCGAATGATGTCAAGATTACTGCAACTGGAAAACGCATTGTCACCGATAAATGCAAGCCCTTTGCCGAGCGTGATTTCGGTGAGTTTGGAGCAATTGGAAAATGCCTGTTCACCGATGTTCTGTACGCTGTCGGGTAATGCGATGGAAGTGAGCGTTGCCGAGTTTTTGAACAAAGCAGCTTTTACGCCTTGCAAGCCGCTTGCCGCGCGTAAGTCAAGGGAAAACGAAGCTTTCGAAGCGGTGGCGAGTGTCTGTGCGAGGGTTTCCAAATCCGCGTTGTAAAATGACCCCGTTACCATGATTGTATAACTGGAATTTGCCGAAGACAAATCAAGCGCAGAGAATTCATCGAGCGTATAGGTTGCCGTTGTTCCAAGCTCACTTTTCATGCTGATGACTGGTGCAGTGTACTCCGTCTCTTCCGTGCTGCCGGTCTGACTTTGTGTTGTGCCGCTTGCTGTTGTGTTGCCGCCTGCCGTATCACTTGTTGTCGTGCTGCCGTCGCTCGTGTTGCCGTCTGTGCTTTCGGTTGACGGGTTAGTTTTTGTAACGTGAATGATTTGGTCTTCTCCCTGCGTACAGCCCGTGAACAGAAGCAGCCCACAGTATGCAATACACAGCTCAATAAGAAAGGATTTCCGCATACGTTCCTCCAATGGTATATAACAGCTTGCGTAATATATTACGCATATAGCAATAGTATAGCACGGCAAATCGTGTAGCGTCAATTTCGCTATTTGCGGATATGATAAGAATATGATTTCTGATGAGTTGCAGAAAATTTTTTCGACGAATTTGCGTGCTGCACGAATTCGGGCAAACCTCAGTCAGCTGAAGCTGGCGGAAAAAGCGAATCTTTCTGTCGGATATATTTGTGATTTGGAAAGTGGCAGACGCTGGGGAACGCCAGAAACGTTTTCAAAACTGTCAAATGCACTCGATATGCATCCGTATGAGTTGCTGTTGCCGATGGTAGCGCAAGACAACGGAAAATCCGCAGAATATCAAGAATTTCAGAAGCAGTATGTCGGTGTGCTGCATCGCCTGCTACAGCAGAATGTAACAAATGCCGTTAATAAGGCGATTTCTGATACGCTTGTTGATATCCTGCACTGCTGACTGGCTGTCGCGGACGGTGAACTTGTGCTTAAAAATGGTGATGCCACAACTGGAAAAGTGACAATCGCCAATAAAAAAGAATTTAAACCAGCCGTAAGTAATACAGGTGCTTCGTCAACAGCAGGCACAAGCGACACTCTCGGCACATTCACTGTCGCAGACGCGAAATAATCGCGCAAACTCGAAGGACTAGGGATTGTAGGGGCGCGCGAAGCGCGTTCCGAAGTGGCAGTGGTTGAGTAGGGAGCGTAGCGACCGTATCAGATAAGTATGAGCACCTTACAACCCTCGCAGTCTCAAAAAGGCTTTTCGGGGATACTCTTGTCCTTTCAGCGTCAGGAATCAAATATTCGTTCTAAAAAGACATTTTTTTTTAATTTTTTTCACCGGAAGTTGCCGAAAACCTGTTTTTAAAACCAATAAATAGGTATGAGAAAAATTAATGAATTCTACGGATTTTTCCGTACGGGACACAGAATTATTTTCTGTCTGCTGATGGGGCAAGCCGCCTGCTTTGCGGATAATTCCGCACTCTTCAATTACGCCGAGTACAAGCTTGCCTCAACCTTTACCTTTCCTGAAGACAGCGAGAAGGAAAAGTCTTTTTCGGCTGACACAGGCCTGAAACTTTCTTTCCGGGATGCAGAGTTCAGGGGCTATGTCAGCCTGCCAAAAACAGGATTCGGGACTTTCGGGGCGGCCGAAGGCCTTTCAGAAAAGCTGGACCTGCTTGATGAGCCCCGGCTTGGGGCGGGTATCTATCTTTTTAAGAACACTCTTCCCGTCACGATGAAAATCGGCCACAACAGCTATTCAAAATCCATTTCAAAGATGAAGAATCCTTCGCCGCCGGTAACGGCAAATCCCCTGACAAAGAGCTTTGCTTTCTCGACGGGAACAGGAGCAGGCCTTCCGACGCTCACAGGAAGCTGCCAACCACTCTCCTGTTCGCTTTGGGCAGTGACGAGCGAAAAACTTTTCCCAATTCAATTTGCACTTGAAGGATTTATCAACGATGAAGAAGAAGGAGCGGCTTTTTTTTCGGCTCGATACCAGTTTTCCAGAAGTCTTTTCATTCAGTCGGCTTTTTCGCTCGGGCGATTTTACATCGAGAACAATTCGACAATCCTAAAAAAGAACAATATCAGCTTCGAGCCGGATTATTTTTATTCGGCCCTAGGGGAATTCTGCTTTCACTCCCCCCTTCTGAAAGTCAATCTTTATGCGGGCCTTCAGGAAAGCCCCTATGAGGTTAATCCCTTCTGGCTGAGGCTTGACGGAAGGACATCCCTGAGCTTTTTCATGCTGAATTTCTCATATTTTGCCATTCCGACCACAAAAGATTCTCCAAAAGCCCTTCCCCTGATGGGCGGTTCTTCTTCAATTTGCAGGATTGTCGAGCAGGCAAGCGTGAATCCGCAGCTTCTTTTTCTATTTGATGACAAGAACGCAAGTTCGATAAGACTGGGCTTCTCTGCCCTTGAAAACTGGAAGGTTACGGCGACCAATACTCCTGTCCAGCTGAATACAGCAAAAGTCCGTCTGGGAGCATCTTACGAAAACAGTTTTTTCACTATGAGGCTTGACTGGACTCGGGCAAACATTCTGCTTTCGGGGGCTCCTCCGTCAAAATCATCCACGCCGGAAGAATATCAGTCTTTTGGCTTTTCTTCTTCGTTTGCGGGAAAAGTGGCAAAGATTTCGCTGTCGGCAAGCTACGCAAATTATCCGCCGGTGACGGAAAGCTCTTCTCTCAAGGAAATTTATTCCGCTGACTTGAAGATTGCGCTTCCAAAAGTAAGCCTTGCGGCGCAGACAGGGCTTGATTTCACCATGAAAGACGGAAATCCGTATGCCAGGGAGCTGAATCTTGGGGCGACTTATGCCTTTAAGAGGAAATATTTCCGCTCGTCAGTGCGAATTTCGTTGATTATGCCCTTTTAAGAGGGGCGTTGCGGGCTTTCTCCCCCCTTCTCAGGGTCTCCGCATTATAAACCGT
>DGTW01000326.1 GCA_002393835.1 Treponema sp. UBA4326 | reverse complement strand
TGTCTTTCAAAATCATGGAGACCGATAAAATGTTGCCCACCTGCATTTCACAGCTACAAGTTGCTTTCATTTAATCACGATACAGGGTGTCTGGATGTTGCGTCCTGTAAAAACAGAACACATCCTGTACTGTGCGGTACATTATTATTTTCGGTGGGGGGTGCCTTAGACTTTAGAAAAAAAATAAAAAAATATGGAATTAGCTGGCAAAGGTCAGAAGAAGCAATTATAAGTATTTTTGATACTGAGTTATGCTGGACATCAGTTCTTTGTAAATCACTTTTGATTTTTGCAGGCTGTTTTTTACTTCGTCACGCAGGGACGGAAGATTCTTGAAAAGCTCGGTCAGGCGTTTTTCGGTCGGGAAGACCAGGGAGGCAATTTCCTTGTATTCCGAGCGGAGAATCTGTGAGTCGATTTTTTCAAGCTCTGCAATTGCTTTTTGCGGATTTGAGGATTTGATTCCTTCTTCGGCGAGGTGCAGGCCTTTTCTGGCAGTGGCGTAGAGTTCTTCTAGGCCTGATTTGAGGTTTTCAAGAGCAGTGTCGAAAGATATCGATAAAGGGGGAAGTCTCCCCCTCGCTCCAACCGCTGACGCGTTTTCCGCTACCCCCTCTACAGGGGATCCCCCCGTACCCCCATGAGTCTTCGCCGAGACTCGCGCGAGTGTAGCGAAGAAACCTTTCTCACAGGTTTTGTCGGCTTCGCCGTCGCTCTCTATCCCCCTCGCTCCAAGTGCTTTGTGAAGGAATTTCTCTTTTTCTGAAAGCCTTTCGGCTCGGTTAAGGAGTTCTTGCAGGCCTGCGACTTTGAAGCCAGGAATTTTGAGGGATTTTTCTGACAGGGAGTAGCTTTGTATTTTATCCTTGAATTCTTCCTGCTTGCTTTCAAACCACCAGGCGAACATTTTCATCTTGCTGTCGGTGAGAATCTTGTTCCCGGAATAGTCTTCTTCCAGGCTCATGTTTGCCCCGAAGAGAAGGCCTGAGCCTTGTATTTCTGCCGGGGAAAGGCGGCTTGATTTTGTGTGTATGGCTTCTTCAAAAGTGGAGCCACGGATGTGAGTCTGTAAGCCCGGATAGCCTAAATCAAGGCCCGCTGCGAAAATCTCCTTTGCCCCGATAAAGCGGGCAAAATCCCAGGCTGTCGTTGAGACTGAGCCTCCCGCAACGAGCGCCCCCTTGCTGCCAATCTTTGACTCGATGTATGAGCCAAGCGGGAAGAGGGAAGCACAGAGGACAATTTTTTTGCACTCAAAGCGGAAGACTGCCGGGTAGGCGGCGCTTTCTGTAATCAAAATGCTTGAGGGGCTTTTTAGGCCTCCTATGTGCCTCCAGGCGTAATACTGGGGGTCCGTCAGCACTATAAAATCCGGCTCCACTCCAGACACAAGGCAGGCCCTGAGCGCCGTGTCAACGGCAATCACAAGGGAGCGTTTTTTTAGTTCGGCCAGGTGAGGGAGGACTTCTTCAAGGCTGGGGCCTGCCGCAAGAATCAGACAGGGTAAATCAGGCGGGCAGGAATCCTTGAAAATGCTGATTCCCTCCAAATCCCGAAGATAATAGATGTTCCTGCAGGTATTTTTGAGCCAGAGTTTAGAGAACTTTTCCAGTGTGCTGGCGTTTATATCGACTTTTCGCTTGTTCCGCTCAATCAGCGAGCGAAGGGCATTGAAATAATCGGCGGCGTGGGCAGACTGAGCCTGGTTTTCGGAAAGAGCTGTGTGCTTTAGGCCGCTTGTATGCTCGACAAGGCTCACTACGCTGTCAATTCCTGTTCCCAGGGCGATTATGAAATTCTCATGGGAGAAGAGGGGGGCAAAGTCAACGAGGGAAAGTGCCGTGAAAAAATAGCGGGGGTCAGGCTCCGCTATGATAATCGTGTCTCTTGGGAAAAGCCTTGCGTAGGAAAGGGCTGCGTAACCAAGCCCGCATGAAAAGAAAAGGCAGCCTGAGCAGTCAGAAATTGAGGAATGTGCGGATGAGGCGGCCTGCTCGGCTTCCCTGAGCGGGTTGTAGGCTGAGTGAAGGAATTTTCCGCCCTCTTTTGCCGTGGGTATATTTTGTTTTGAAGGAAGAATTTCGAGCGGTGCCAGAAGATGTAATGGAATGTCTTCGGGAATGTCTTTTTCGCTTTCCAGGGAGAACATTTTTGCCAGGGCGGGAAAGCGGCGCATAAAGAGGGAGAGGTTTTTATTCCAGATAGAGTTCAATTTCCATGTTCTCCGTGAGTGGCGTTCCAGGTGACGGCTCCTGGGATTTTACCCAGCCGTCGCCGTTAATCTTTATGGTGATGTTCCTGTAGTTTAAGAGGGGAAGAAGCTGCCTTTTTGAGACCCCGCGGAAGTCAGGAACCGTGTCTTTGAGCACGATTGGCTCCGTGCCTGCAATGGAAACCGAGCCTGGATGGGCGAGGCTTGATGCTTTACCTCTGGCCATTCCCAAATGGTCGATGATTACATCGGCGGCCTTTGCGATTACCGGGGCTACGATACGGCCGGCGTAGGTCTCGCCTTTTGCCTTTTCGATTACGATATAGAGGATGATTTCCGGGTTTTCAATGGGGAAAATTGCCATGCAGTTTGAGACGAAATCTGTCTTTGAGTAGGCTCCTGTGGCCGGGTCTGCCATTTGGGCGGTTCCTGTTTTTACGCCAAGCGAGACATCCTTTAGGTCTGCCCGGTGGCCTGTTCCGCTGGTGGCGACAGTTTCCATACATTCGAGAATGTAGTCAGTGGTTGCTTTCTGGAAAACCCTGTTTTTCAATACCGGGCTATGGATGTATTCTTCCTTTCCCTCAAAATCAGTTATTTTGCTGACAAAGGAAAGCTGGACTGGAATTCCGCCGTTTGCGATTGCCGTGGCTGCCTGAACCATCTGCAGTGCGCTCACGGTGATTTCCTGACCGATTGCAATAGTCGGTTTTGAGCGGGCAGACCAGAGCCGGTCGTTTGGATGGCGGAGAACACCCGGTGTCTCCCCTGAGATTTCCGTTCCTGGTTTTTCTCCGAAGCCCAGCTGGTGGAGCTTTGCAAGGAATGGCTCTGAGTCGATTTTTTCGCTCATCTGAGCCAGGGCATCGTTGCAGGAATATTTGAGGGCTTCCCGGGCCGTTTCCCAGCCGTGGTGGTCGAGACATGTGATTTTGATTGTTTCCCGGCCGACTTTTTTTGAAAAGATTCCGTCGCAGAGAAAAATGTCCCTTGTGGTGATTGAATCGGTATCCAAAAATGAGGCCACTGAGAAAATCTTGAAGACTGACCCCGGCTCGTAGCTGTCACTTGCGGGTTTGTTCTTAAGCTCTGTTTTTGAAGCGCTTGAAAAATCATTAAGGTTAGCAGAAGGTAGGCTTATATATGAAAGAACTTCGCCAGTTTTTGCCTCGGCCGCAATCAGCATAATTGATTCAGCCTGAGTTTCGTCCATGGCCTCGTGGGCTATTTTTTCCAGATTCGTCTGCAGGTTTGCGTCAATAGTGAGGTAGATGTTCTTGCCCTGAATAGCCGTGCCATTCTTGCTTTCTGCAGGGAAGAGGGTGTCCTGCATTGAGTATTCGATTCCGGCCAAGCCCTGACCGTCTGCTCCAACGAAGCCAATCAGCTGGGAAGCAAGCTCGTTTTCGGGATAAACCCTGCCCTGAAGTTTGTCGAATTTGACGACGGCCGAGTAGCCGTTTCTTTTGCAGGCTTTTTTCAGTTCATCGTAGCTGTTTGAGTCAATTTTCTTTTTTATGTAAACAAAGGATGAATTTTCTGATTTTTCAAGAAGCTCAATTATGGAAGACTCGCTTTCGTTTATGATGGGAGAGATTATGTGAGCGAATTCTGCCTTGTCTTTGATTGACTGGGGCGAGGCTCCGAAATGATAGAAGGCTGCCGGAACTGCCAAAGCCTTTCCGTTGCGGTCAAGGATTGAGCCCCGCTGAATTTCGCTTTGCTCGGCCATGGGAGAAGGCGGCTCCGTAAAGGCAAAAAATCCGTATTCAACGATTACATATGAAGAGAAGAGTACTGCGCAAACAATGAGAAAAATGAGAGGAGCTTTTTTAATGTAGCCGTTTACTTGCATAAAACTTTTCCCAAAATATTACGCTCCGAAACGAATCCATAGGTGCGGGAATCGACCGAAACTTCGTAATTGTCTCCTATTGCGAGAATGTAGCCCTTCGGCACAGCTGAAGAATTTTTGAGATTCAGATACTGCTCTTGCGTAAGCGGAATAATTGAATCTCCCACCCTTAAAGTATAATTATAGCTATTATCCGCCGAACATTCTAGTTCGTCACCTGAGACAGCCACGCAGCGTTTTACGACTATCTTGTTGTTATATAAATAGATGACAATATCGCTCCGTTCAGGCTTTTTCCATTGCAGGAGAAGTTTTTCACCGTAAGGCTGGCAAAGTCCGTAAGCGAGTTTTGAGACGAAAAGCCTGTCCCCGTTTTTGAGGCAGGGCGACATAGACTCCCCGGAAACCGTAAGCACCTCGAACACAAAGAGCTTGATTAAAAAACCGGCCAGAAGCCCGGCGCAAACAATGAGACAGAGAATCTTATTTGATTTTGAGAAATGAACTCGCTCAGGTAAATTATCCATTTTCAACTTTTTACTTTATTCTAATTTATCACTTTTTTTCTTCCGATAAAAGACTTATGGA
>DGTW01000339.1 GCA_002393835.1 Treponema sp. UBA4326 | reverse complement strand
TTCCGGCTCAATGTTTTCGGGTATGTTTTCTTCCCACTGAATTAGGATTTCGTCACCAGCCTTGACCTTTGCGGAGACTTTCGTTTTTTTGCCGTTTAAGAGAATTTCGCTTGCCCCGCTTTTGAGTTTTGAGCGGTTCATGCTGTTTCCACCGAATGTTTCAGGCGGAAGTGAGGCTATGTATTTGTCCAGCCTTTCCTTTCCTTCAAATGATGACGGAATTTTCGAGCTAAAAAATGGCACTTTCCACACCCTCTATAAAAAATTCCAGGTCAGCCTGCTTTTCCATCTCTCGCTCGTGTTTTATGCGGTCTTCGGCCTCTTCATCAGTTTCGTCTTCCCTCATTTTTGGAGGCGCAAGTTCCTTTGCTGGAGTGATTGTGAAGGGCTGCATTTCCATTTGTTTCCTGATTTTTTTTTCTTTCTGTGCCCTGGTGATAAGGTTTATGGCCAAATCCGTAAGTCCCAGCCCCACGCAGGTCAGGGCTGAAATTTTTATGATGTTCCACTGATCGTCCTCAGTGAATGAATCAGTGCTTTTGTCCAGGGGGTTCCTGAATTCACCGTAACGGTAGAGTGAATAGCCGACCGTAGTCCAAAGAGTTACGAAAGGCAGGGAACCGAAAGTTATTATTTCTGTCCGGCGCAAGTCTTTTGCCCACTGGGGAAAATTTATATCATCATATTTTGAAGATGAGGAAGAATCCGCCGCAAAAAGCCCTAGGGGCTTTAGTGAAAAAAGGAGAAAAATTGAAATGAAAGCGAATAAAAGTTTTTTGGAATTCCTCATTCCTCTTATGCTCCGGCAGAAAGGACTTCATTCAGGCTGTCTGAGAGCTTTAAGAGTGAATCCACGCTCAGCTCCTCTGCCCTGACGCTGGCCTTGATTCCGGCTTTTTCCAGAGCCATGTCAGTTTTTTCGCCACCGGCAAGGGCAAGAAGATTGTTCCTTACGGTTTTTCTTCTGGAAGAAAATAGCTGTCGAATCATCCTCATAAAAAGCTTGGGATTGTCGCAGCGGGGAAAATCTTCTTTTTTTGTCATTAGGACCGCCCTGCTTGCAACATTGGGAACTGGCCAGAAATTTCCGCCTGCAAGGTCAACTAGGTTCTTGATGTCATAGGCCCACTGGCACAAAACAGAAAATGAAGAATAGTTTTCGCTTCCTTCCTTTGCGCTCATTCTTTGAGCCACTTCTTTTTGAATCGTGACTACAACCTTGTCAAAGCGGACTCCCTCGTTGATTGTGTCAGCGATAATCGTTGCGGCAACATTGTAAGGAAGATTCCCGAAAAAACGCTGGGGAATGCCGTTTTCAACAGAATGTTTTTTCCATGTTTTGAGCACATCACCTTCTACTAGCTGGAATTTGTCATTTTTCGAATAATCCTCAAAGAAAAGCCTTAGGAGCCGGGCAAAGCCGTGGTCAATTTCAAATGCCGTAACTTTTGCCCCCCGGCTAAGAATTTCGTCCGTCATACAGCCTAAGCCCGGACCCACTT
Source organism: Treponema sp. UBA4326 (assembly GCA_002393835.1). GTDB lineage: Bacteria > Spirochaetota > Spirochaetia > Treponematales > Treponemataceae > Treponema_D. The sequence continues at coordinate 2,872 of DGTW01000339.1, read as the reverse complement.
CCCAGACAGAGCTTGCCTCGCCTATATCAAGGCTGTCAATTATTTTTTTGCGGGCATCTTCGTTTACGAGAAAATTTTGCCCGAATTTTTTTTGCATGGCCATTCCGTTGTCGTCTAAAAATGCCTTTAAAGCAAGCGGGCTATTGTAATCAGGGTGTTCCACTATTTTTTTCCTTTATTTGAAGCTGAAAAATAAAACTAATCTGCTAATCAAAAGATACAGTTCATTCATAATAGCACTTATCGGCCCTGAAAGAAAAGGCAGAAGAAGGCAAATTATCACGGCAAAGAGACCAAAATAAAGGAAAAAAACGACAAGTGGAGATAAAAAAAGGCTTGCTATGATTCCCTGTGGCATGATTTTTCCGAATATTCTGACAGAAACGCCGGCCGTGGCCAATTGGGCGGCCGTTGAGTCTGAGACGGAAAGCCGGATTCTGTGCGGAAGGAAGGCCGGGTAAATCTTCCTGAAGGGCTTACTGAAGAGTATGATTCCAGCCAGGGATGAATATGAGAGGGTAAAAGCCGCCTCATGTATATGTCCTGGAAAAATCAGGCTATGAATTATAAAACAAAGGGAGAGAAGTGAAAGACTGTCAGGCCTGTTCATCCTGAAAAGTGAATTCAGGTAGAGGATAAGGGCTGTGAGAAAGGCACGAAAGAGCGAGGGTGAGATTCCTGCGAACCAGACGAAAAAACAGACAGCCCCAAGCTCAAGACCGTCCCCAAAATTCCTTCCCCGGGCTTTTTTTCCGAAAAAACGGGCTATGGAGCCAAATAGACCTAAATGCATTCCTGAGAGAGCAAGTATGTGGGAAAGACCTGAATCTCGGAAGGCATCTGAAAGGCTCTTTTCAGTGTATTCACGGCTTCCCGTGAGCAGGGCAAGGAGAAGACCGCCCGCTTTTCCCCAGGCATACATGAGTCTTTTGAACTGTAACCTGCATAAGGCCCGGAATCGGAAGATTTTTTTCCCAAAGTTTTTTCCCTGCCAGCCAAGAGCCTTTGCCTCCGAGACGATAAAGGCATTTTCCCCCATTTTTTTTGCTGGTTTGACAGACAAAAAAAGTTTTGCCCCGTTCTCAATGAGTAGTCCTTTTCCGTGACTTGCGCTCAGTGAAGAATATAGCTTTCCGGGATAATATGATTCTACAAGCTCGGCCGAAAAATACAAAAGTACTTCCCCTCTTGCAGAAGAAAATGATGATTTTCCCCAGACTTTTTCGGCCGTAAAGACTGCCCTGTAGCTGGAGCCGTAAAATGCCGTTTTAACGGGATTGGAAGAGATGTAGCCTTCAATGTTGTAAATTTCTTCTTGCGGAATAAGGGATTGAAATGGATTTTTTTCCCTTATTTTTGTGATCCCTGAATAAAAAAAGACTGCAAGAATAAGTGCTGACAAAAAGACAGGATTTTTTAGAGTGCTTACCAATTAAGTTTTGCTAGAGAAGCCTTAGCCGCATCGATAACATCAAGAGGATAAGAAAGATATGTCACGAACAAGAGAGTATCAAAGGCGGTTTTGTCTCCCAGTTCTCCTAATGCAGAAATTAGAGCAAGAACGACGCTCTTGGCTGGCATCGAGGCATTGCCGTCTTTTCCGGCCTGCTCAACTTTGCCGTTGCATTCTGAAAGCATATCTGTCAGGCTTTGTGCCAGTGCCTGTGATGGAATTCTTACGGAGCTTTCGATTATCCTTATGAAATCGCTTTCCTTCATACTTCCGTCATTCCAGGCTTTTTTTGCAAGCAATACATTGCTGTTGATTACTTGGGCTGCATGAGACCACTTGTGCTCACAAAGCACTTCCTGAGTCTCAAGCTGGAAACTTGCAAAAAATTTTGGCGAGTCCTTGTCGAATGCCTTCAATTTCTCTGCATTATTAATAGCGATTAAAATTGCGTTTTCGGCAACTTCACACAAAAAATTTTGTGAAATTTTTGAAGATTTACGCAGAAGAGCGAAAAAATGAGCACTGTCAGCGATTTGCGAGAGTGAAAAAATTTTAATGACATCTGAAAAGGAGTCCTGGGCAAGGGAAACAAGGGCGACACCCGCACTTTCCTGATATTCCGGCCATATTTTTTTTGCCCAAATATTGTAAATTATCGTAAGTGAGGCTTCATTTCCGATTTTTCCCAAGGCAACTATGGCTTCTTCCAGGACATTTTCTGCGCTTGCGTCTGTCTTGAAGGCAGTCTCAAGGTAATCGTTAAGAAAGGAGACCACAAGCGGTAGGCTGTCCCTTGAATAAAGCGCAAGTTTTTCCATTACGGCAGAACGAAGCTCCGTATTTTTGAAAAGCTTGAAAACTGTCATAAGATTTTCGGAAATTGATTTTTGTGTCGATGTCTTTATTTTCTTGATTTTTTCAGGATCGTCTGGCAAGGCCTTTACTGCGGCTTTCACAAGAGTCCTCAGCTCATCATCAGATGAAAGTGAAGCTGCGTTTTCGATTGCAAAAAAAAGAGCCTTTTGGGGGATGAGCACGCTTTCTTTTTCTTCGAGATTTTCTATTATTTTGATTTTCTCGCTAAGGCTGCCCTTTATAAATTTCTTTTCAGTGACTGCTGATTGTGAAAAAAGCAGGGATGAAAAAATAAAGGTCAGCAGTGGAAAAAGAAGTAATTTTTTCATTTTAGGCTCCGATTTCTTCGTCGCTTTTTTTTTCGGTTTTTGGCAAGTCTTCTTCAGTGGCCATTTTCTCGTCTTCTGCCGTCATTTCGCTTTCTTCAGGAAGTTTAATTTCTTCATCGGTGACTTTCTCTTGAGCTTGAGTGTTCTCTGCCTCTGCACTTTCTTCTTCCCGCTCGGTGATAGCCTGTAATTCGTTCTTCTTTTCTTCGGACAAATCGCGGTAAATAAAAGAAAG
>DGTW01000175.1:3047-3848 GCA_002393835.1 Treponema sp. UBA4326 | reverse complement strand
TCGATGTTCCCCGCAATGTTCAGACAGAATTGTGCGAGATTCCTTCTGACTTCGACACTTCCTTCAAACGCATTTATGACGAATATGTAAGTCACTCCGTACGAAACAAAACTAAAGAAGAGGATATCCCTTCAGTAGTTCAGAATATAATTGATTTGCTTTCAAAGGCAAAAAAGCCCCTTTTGTATGTCGGTGGAGGCTGTAATTCTCCCGAGACAAGCTCTCAGATCCGAAAATTCCTTGACATTTACGACATTCCGGTCATTTCAAGCCTTATGGGACTTGGAGTTGTCCGCAGGGATTCTCCTTCTTTCCTTGGCATGGTCGGTATGCACGGCACCTTTGTCTCGGGCAAGGCCGCCTACGAAAGTGACCTCGTGATTGCCGCAGGCAGCCGTTTTGACGACAGGGCTGCGGGAGTTCCGGATGGTTTCTGTCCTAATGCAAAAATCATTCACATCGACATTGACGCCGCTGAAATCAATAAAATACTTCCAAGCTCTGTAAGTTTTGTCTCTGATACGGCCTCTGCTTTTGAGAAAATCAATTCCGCCCTCAATAATGCTGATTTGAGTGCCGGCAAGACCGCCCGCTCAGAGTGGCTTTCTTCTTGCCTTGAGCTTAAAAAACAGGAGAAAATCGAGCTTGAAATGAGCTGCTCGGCCGCTGAGTGCTGCGGGGCAAAAACTTGCGGAAAAAAGGCCGGGGCAAATTTCAGAAATCCCCGTGAATTTATCCAGAAGCTTCCTTCCGGCGATAATATCATCGTCACCACTGATGTTGGTCAGCATCAGATGTGGG
>DGTW01000175.1:0-2999 GCA_002393835.1 Treponema sp. UBA4326 | reverse complement strand
AGCATCAGATGTGGGCGGCCCAGTACTTTGATGTTCAGCGTCCCCGCCAGTTCCTTACTTCCGGCTCTCTGGGAACCATGGGCTTTGGCCTGCCTGTTGCTTTGGGCGCGGCTTTTGCCCAGCCTGAAAAGCGCATAGTCTGTATCTCAGGCGACGGCTCAATCCTTATGAATATTCAGGAGCTCGCCACCATGGCGGAGAACAAGCTCAATGTCACGGTAATTGTCCTTGAAAACGGAGCTTTGGGTATGGTTCGCCAGCAGCAGGAATATCTTTTTGACAGGCACTATTCTGCAAGTACATTCCCGTCAAATCCAGACCTGCTTAAAATTGCAGAGGGCTTTGGAATTAAGGCCATTGACGCAGATACTGACCCTGACTGGGAAAAGAAGGCTTTTGAATCTAAGGGGCCGGTCTTTGTCCGTACGAAAATCGCCCGCTGCGAGAATGTTCTTCCTTTCGTAAAGGGCGGAAGCCTGAACATTGATTCCATCAGATAGAAAACTTAAAAAAAACATCAAGATTGAAGTGCACCCCAAAAGTTAGACTCTATGTTTAATTTTTGGAGGTGCTTTTTTTTAAACAGGCATTTTATAATTGAATCGATAAAAAGGTCTGGAAATAAAAAAAAGACCCAGCTGAAACTGAGTCTTGGAAGGATGGGCAGTGAGAGACTCGAACTCCCGACAACCTGGGTGTAAACCAGGGGCTCTACCAACTGAGCTAACTGCCCGAAATGTGAACATATTATATCAGAAAAAACGGCTCTAAGTCAATTGCTTGGAGCCGTATTATTTGTTTTTTCTTGGATTTTTAGTTCTGCATGTCTTCTTCAAAAATTTCACGCTTAAAAAGAACTATGTCGCGGATTTTTATTGAACATGCTGTATTGAGTTCCGATTTTTTTGTCTTGTCACTGATAATGGGAACATCAAAATAATGGAATGATTTTTCGTAGCCTTCAGCCTCAATTTCAATTTCGAATTCAAATTTGCGGCTTTCTCCGGCTTGGACAGCTGGAAGGGAACTTGCCCAGAATGTGAAAGCTCCTTTTGTGCTTTGGAATGTCTGGGTTGGATTTGCCCAAGTCATATCGACCATTTGTACCGGACTTCCGTCAAGTTTTAGGAGGACTTTTGCCCCTGAAATTGGCTCAAAGGTGCTTCCGTCAAGAAGATAGCCGGTGAATGTCGGGAAATTGAAACTGGGGTTTTCTTCTCGCTGAACTTCACATTCTTCGCGGGGAAGGGAATGGAAAGGCCTTTTTGTTGATGAAATTATTCTGAGACCGTCCATTGCCACGGCAGAAATGTCTGCAATAAGCTGGTGATCCGAAAAAATTTCGTTTGAGTGGGTTACTCCACGCCCCGAAACAACATATTTGGGAGGAATGCGATTAAGAACATAACTGATTGTGTCTAAGCGGCAGTTTTTGCAGTCGCATGAAAGCCAAGCCGCTTTATCTCTTTTTACCTGCTCGTATAGCCCGTTTACTTCGGCTGTGACCAAATCTTCCATCATGTTATGTACATTCATAAATAGTCTCCCATAAATTAAAAGAGTGCGCCTCTTCTGAGACACACTCTATTATAAGTCATAAAATTCTTATAGGCAAATAAAATTTTACTCCATGAGTTTATATTTTTTAAGAATCCTTTCTGTTTCTAAAAGTAAGTCATCTTTCGCATATTCTTTGGAGCATATGTATCCTGATTTATCGCCAGATTTAAAAAGTTTTAAAGGGTAGCCCCAATATTCCATTTCATCCCGATATTGACATAGCTCTAGGTCAGAAATCAAGTTTTTTTCACCTTTGTGTATTGTGATAAAAAATTCTTTCTCATCTTTCTCTTCTATATTTATATTTATTTTTTCGTCCATGCGATTCCTCTTGCTCTGTTGTGAAATATGACAGAAAAACATCATTGATTTTCTACAGGATACAAGTAATAATATATATCGTAAAGACCACAGCATGCGTCCATACCCGCATTAGCGCTTTTTGATTTTTCAATAACTGTTTCCCAGTTTCCGTATTTTTCAAATGCTGCTTCGGCACTTAGTCCGTATTCATTTCCATATTTTTTCAGATTGCTTTCCATTGCCGCCATTAATCCATCGTAATCATTGTTTTTGATGTAATCATTCAGGCGATTCAGGTTTCTTTGTGCAACCGCAGCTCTTGCAATTTCCTCGATTGACTTACCTTCATTTGTTAATTCTATTATCAGTAAATCAATATTATCATTCGCTTCGTGATACTCAATTCTTCTTTGTCTGTATTCTTTTACTTTTTCCGGATCTGACCAGTCATATATTCCCGCACTGGTAGCATATGCAGTGAGTCGCCCTGATTCTGGATTCGGGCTGTAACCGTATACGGCAGTCTCATCTTCTATGGCATCCCTTAAAACCAGCGGATTTAAAGATGGGTTATGTTTATATTGAAATTTTTGAGGGGGGGGGGCTTTTTGCGATTGCTCGGATGTTGACTCATCGTCAGAGTCGTTGCAACTCACGAATGAGCAGGGAAGTAAGACCATAAAGAGGGCGGCTAGAAAAATACAAGATGATTTTCTTATTTTCATAGAAATTTCTCCTCATGGAAATTATAACTTCTTTTTTTTTAGATTGCAAAGAAAAATATTTTTTTAATTTATTTTTAAGAAAGGTTTGGAGTAAGAAAGGTAATGGGATAAGAATGGAGAGATTTTCAAATCATGCCGGAAAAATTCAGCATGATTTGAAAAAAGTTGGCTTTTAGTTTCCGCCTTTTCGTGTGTAAGCGGCCAAGCCACCAGCCATGATGATTTTTGCTGAGCGGGCAGCGATGTCGTTCACGCAGTCAATTTCGGTCTTACCGTTGATGAGGACTTTGAAAGGCTTTCCGTTCTTCAATGAGTCGTCAAGGTCTTTGAGCTCAAGGGTATCTCCCTGCTGGATTTTGTCGTAGTCAGCCGGGTTTGCGAAAGTCATCGGGATGATTCCGTAGTTAATCA
>DGTW01000096.1 GCA_002393835.1 Treponema sp. UBA4326 | reverse complement strand
TTTTTCAAAAAAAATCAAAAAAAAAGTTCAAAACTGTTGACTAAGTTTTTTATATTTGCTAATATATCAAAGTCAGCTCGATACTGAGTTGCAATGATGTCTCCTTCGTCTAGTGGTTAGGACATCGGGTTTTCATCCCGACAACAGCAGTTCAATTCTGCTAGGAGATGATACTTATACCTTGCAACAAAAATTGTTTGCAAGTTTTTTTTTAATTTAGATTGTAAAATAATTTGGGAGATTTTCTTTATGGCAAGAAATCAGACATCTGCACAAAAAAGATTCCGTCAGAGTGAAGTTCGCCGCATGCACAACAAGGCTATCAAAAGCGAGTGCCGTACTTATGTAAAACAGTTTGTTGAGGCTGTTCATGCTAAAGATTCAAAACTCGCTCAGGAGAAACTTGTTCTTTTGACATCTAAGCTTGATTCAGCTCGAAGCAAGGGTGTTCTTACACGCAACTCTGTTTCACGCAAAAAGTCTAGAATGCAGAAACTTTACAATGTAACATTTGCTCAGGCTGCTGCAAACTAAGTTATATTGCGTTTCATTTTACATAAAGCTATCTGATTGTATTTTCATGCACTTCAGATAGCGTTTTTTTTAGGCGGTAACAAAATGGCGGACAAGTCTGCAAAAAAAGTGACGAAAAACGACATCGTTGATAAAGTTCATGTAAATACAAAAATTGAGAGAAAAGTTTTGCTTGAGGCCTTTGAGGGAATCATTGAGGAATTCAAAAATGCTCTCAAAGATGGTGCCACCGTAGAGTTGCGGGGTTTTGGCACTCTTGAGCCACGGCTCCGAAAGGGGCGGGAAAAGGCCAGAAACCCAAAAACCGGTGAGGTACTTTCTGTTGAGCCGCATTATGTCGCAGCTTTCAGGGCTGGGCAGGAATTAAAAAAGGCCTTAATGGAGATTCCTGTTGAAAAGAAGTAAGCTTTTTGCCTTTGCCTTGCTTTTATTTTCAGTTTTTTTTCTTGTATTGAGTCAGCCGTCCTTTCTTTTTGAGGACGGTCTTTCTTTTTTTGCATGGATTGCATACATTCCTTTTTTCTTTTTGCTGGATTTGATTTCCCTAAAAAAATCCTTTTTATGGGGTGGCTTGTATGGCTTTTTCTCTTATGCCCTCATGTGTCCCTGGCTTTCTTCATTCGGTTTTCTTGCCCTTTTGTTCGTCTGCTTTCTTTTCGCTTTTTATAACTCAATCCTCTTTTTCCTTATCTCCTGGTCCAAAAAAATGTTCCTTGGCCGGCTGGAGAAATATTTCTGGCTTTTCCGGGTTTTCATCCTTCTTTCTGTCGAATTTATTCGTACACATGGAATTTTTGCCTTCTCGTATGGAATCATAGGCTACAGCCAGTGGAAGAATCCGCTTTTCTTGAATTTCTCAGCATATTTTGGCGTTTTTGGCCTGTCTTTCCTCATTATCTCTTTTAATTCCCTGGCAGAAAAATTTATTTTCGAAAGATTCCAGAATCTGCCAAAGCAGGTGGGTGAAAAAAATTTTATTCATTTTCGAAGCCTTTCTTTCCTTTTTATATTTCCGGCTGTAAGCATACTTTTTTATTTTCTTCCATCGTCTTCCATCGAGAATTCTAAGTCCTCTTCATTAAAAGTTGCACTTATTCAGAACGCTTCCTCAGCTGCTTCTTCATCAATTTATGACTATCAGAGGGATGTTGCCCTGCTGAAAAAACTGACTGACGAGGCTTTAGATTTCCAAAAGCAAACGGAGCTCGTTGTCTGGGCTGAAACTGCCGTCGTCCCTGATATTCTCGGTGGCCTGGCTGGAAGGGGTGACTTGTTGAGGCAAAGGCTTTCCAAGGAGCTTTTTGAATATTTTGAGAGCCGTCATGTCTCATTTTTAATCGGAACGAATCATGCTGATGAGGATGGAGTTCATAATGCCGCCCTTTATTTTTCCGGGAAAAGCGGGGAAGTGCTTGTGTATCATAAGAACAGGCTTGTTCCCTTCACTGAATTCTGGCCGGATTTTCTTGACTTTAAGTTTCTTGATCCTGTGAAAAAATCCCTGAATTGTGAATTTTTTGCAAGGGGAAAGTCAATCAGGTCTTTTCCGATAAAAAACATGACCTTTGCGGTTCCGATTTGCTTTGAGGATTCTTTTTCGCCGTTAATCCGTAAAATGAAAGACTCTGGAGCTGATTTTTTTGTCAACATCAGCGATGACGCATGGTCCTCATCAGAAGCGGCCAGAAATATGCATCTTTCAATGTCGGCCTTCAGGTGCGCGGAATATGCTTCCCCTATGATTAGGTCAACAATTGATGGAAAAACCTGCCTTCTTGATTGCAAGGGAAGTCTTCGTGCCCAGATTGATTCCGGAAGGGACGGCTTTTTGTGCGCGGAGCTTCAGCTACCTGAAAAGACAAAAACTCTTTACATGCTGACTGGAGACTGGCCCCTGATTTTTATCTGCCTCTTTACCCTTTTATTTTTATTGATTTTATCGCTTCAATTTGTTAAAGTTAGAATATATGGCAGAAGATAAACCCAAGAAGAACCTTACTGTTTTTGGACAGGAAACAGAATTTGACGGAATCCTTGAATTCACGGATAGTCTTGTAATCACTGGAAAATTCAGGGGTGAAATCCGTGCGACTGGTGACCTTGAAATTGAAAAGGGTGCCGTGTGCAATGTAGAAAAAATGACTGCTAATTCCATCGTTATTTCAGGTTCTGTCACTGGTGATGTTGACGCTCCTGAGCGAGTTGAAATGTGTTCTGGAAGCCTTGTCAGAGGAGATGTCAAGACTGCCAGAATCCGCATTGCCGAGGATGTGGATTTTGAAGGTCAGGTTTCAATGCTGGAAAAAGAGTCTGAAATCAATCTCTTTTCCGTCGCATCAGATGAGTATAAAAATGCCCTTGTCCTAAAGTCAGACGAGCCGCATTAATCGAAAATAACATGTATAAAGGAGTTAAATTATGAAATCAGATGTTTGCGCTATTACACGCGATGAGTCTTCTATTGCAAGTATCCTTAACGAGGCTGAGAAGGCCGCTTCTTATTCAAAACTGGACAAAAAACAGACTATGCGTCTCAGGCTTCTTGCTGAAGAGCTTGTCGGAATGTTGCCTGAGCTTTTGACTTTTTCAAGCGGTGAATTCTGGATTGAATCAGATAATTCGACTTTCGAGCTTCATACGCTCCTTAGTCCAGATGAGGCCATGAATTCAGCCAACCGGGAGAAAATTCTTTCTGTCTCAAAATCTGGCAAAAATCTGGCAGCTAGAGGAATCATGAACAAAATCAAACTTGCGGCTCAGTTTATGATGATTGATTACAATGATGCCGTTTCGACGACAGGAATGGAATACGAATTCTTCAGCATGGGAATGGGAGATCCTCAGATTATGAAAAGTGCATATGCCTGGTCTCTTCAGAAATATCGTGTAAAAAGCGAAGAAAAAAAGGATGAGGCCTGGGACGAGCTGGAGAAATCAATCATAGCGAATATCGCTGATGATGTTCTCGTTTCGCTCAATGGAAAAAGCGTTGAGATTATCGTAAAAAAAACTTTCTAAAGCTATAGGCTGCGACATGCTTTTCCGGGCACTTTGCCTAGAAAGCCTTGACATAGCTATCGTCTTTTTCGATGAAGCCCATTCGCAAGAGGTACTTTCTGTGCTCTTCGGTGGGCTTTTTAAATGTAAGGCTTGAAATGCCTTTCCTTGCTGAAATATATTCATAGAGGTAGCTTCCAATTGAGCAGTCACGGAAGGCTGGGGTAACATAGTCAATTTTTATCTCTATTGAATTTTCTTCTCCCGCCATTCCAAGAAAAATTCCCACAGGGTTGGACTGATAGCAGACAATGTAGGCATAGTCATAATTTCTTTTTATTTCAAGGTTCGGAAAAAAAATCTTAATGTCAGACTCGTGCTGGTAAAGAAAAAAACGCAGGAAGGTATCCTCGGAATTTAACTTTACTATTGAGTATTTCTTTTCTTTTGCCATGAGTTTATGGATATTGACTAGATTTATTATGGATAGGACGATGTTCATAATTGCCGTCGGGTAAGAGTGAATCATAAGGGCGTAGACAGAGAAGATAATGCCGCCGAGCATGTTTAAGAGGCGCAGCTTTATCACTGATGTCATAAGCAATGAGTCTACAATTATAATCGAGCCGATATATCCAATTAATTCAATAATCATGTAATAATGTTAGCATGAAAATGAAAAAAAACATAACTAAAATTGAAAAAAATTGCTAGGGTTGTGGTGTAAAAGATAAAAATTTTAAGATAAAATTTAAGAAAAAAGTTTGACAAATTTTAATATTATGTTATACTTTAAGAACATAAGGAGCATAGTATGACTGTTAAAAAGACTCAGAACGAAAATTCTGCTACACTTTGTGTCGAAGGACGCTTGGATACAATGACTTCTCCTGATTTGGAAAAGGAGATTCTTGCACTTCCAGAAAATACTAACGAGCTTACAATTGATTTTTCAAAGCTGGAATATATTTCATCGGCTGGCTTGCGAGTATTGCTTTCTGCACACAAAAACTTCTCAAAAAAAGGTGGAATGTGTATCACTAATGTAAGTGAGACCATCCTTGATATTTTTGAAGTAACAGGATTCAAAGACATTCTTACAATCAAGTAGGTTTTAGGGCGGCCATTTTCGGCTGCCTTTTTTCTTCTTGACATTTTTCCTTCCTAGTGCTTTAATAAGTAATCTTTTGTTTGATAATTTCTTTGGGGAATCTTGAAAAACTTCAGTTTTTCAAGATAACTTTGAAAATACGATGTTTTAACTCTTGCTGTTTTCAAAAGTTAAAATTCGTCAGGAACTTCGGGAAATTACCGAAGGTGAGTTTTTTCGAAGTACCCTTTATTCAGAAACTAATCCGATTAAATTTTATACAAAAATAATTTTTTAATGAATTTTTATCACTTTTTTTATACATATCATAATCTCATGGAGACATTCAAATGGCTTTGATTTCAAGACGCCGCTCCGCTGCGAAAAAAGAAGAAAATGCAGCACAAGAAAACCCTCAGCCTGAGTTGGACTTACAGGCAGGAGAACAAGCTCCTTCCGCTGAAAGCGTAGAGGCTGCCCCGACCGAAGAAAAACCCGTAAAAGTTCTTCGCCGCCGACGAGTGGCCGTGGTAAAGAGCGAGGCGGCTGCACCGGCAGAGCCGACAGTAGCTGCCGAAGAAAATGAAAGCACCGAAAAACAGCCGGAATCTTTCGCTTCTGCAGGCCCAGATTTTTCAGAAGAAGCCGCAAACACAGTAAGCAATCAGAACAATAGCGAAGAAAACTTTTCAAATCCAGAGACGGCGGCTCAGGAAGGTTCACAGGCTCAGGGGGAGCAGACAGAAACTTCTGACCAGTCTCAGCCTGGTGAGCAGGGCTTCCAGCGGCCTTACAGAAATTACCGCAATTACAATAACCAGCGCGAAAACAACTATAACAATCAGAACAATCCGCGAGGCCGCTTTGACCGTCGCATGAGCTATCGTGAGCGAATCGCAGCAAGGAACGCAGCCCGGGATGAGGCAACGGCCCAGGCACAGATTATCGAAAACCCTGAGGAATTCGAGTCAAAGCCAAAACTGCTTATTAACGATCTTACAAAGATGAGCATGCCGGAGCTGAGAAACCTTGCCATTGAGTACGGATACCCTGAGGAAGAGCTTCCTGCAATGAAAAAACAGGATCTCATCTTCGTTATCCTTAAATCACATACGGAGAGGGGCGGTCTTATCTTCGCTTCAGGCTCCCTGGAGATTCTGCCAGACGGTTACGGATTTCTGCGAAGCCCCCAGAACAGCTATCTTCCTGGCCCTGACGACATTTACATTTCACCGAGCCAGATCCGTCTTTTCAACCTTAAGACAGGCGACACAATCTACGGCCAGACCCGCTCGCCAAAAGAGGGGGAGAGATTCTTCGCCTTGCTGCGAATTATGACCGTAAACTTTGATGAGCCTCGTGTCGCACAGACCCGAGTTCCTTTTGAAAACCTTACCCCTCTTTATCCAAAAGAAAAGCTCACCCTTGAGACAACCTCAACGGAATACAGCACACGAATCATCGATTTGTTCGCCCCAATCGGAAAAGGCCAGCGTCTTCTTATCGTGGCTCCTCCAAAAGCCGGTAAAACGACTATTTTGCAGAAGGTGGCAAATGCAATCACCGCAAACAATCCTGAAGTTTACCTCATCGTACTTCTTATTGACGAACGCCCGGAGGAAGTCACCGACATGGAGCGGGCAATCAAGGGCGAGGTTATTTCATCAACATTCGACGAGCAGGCTACCCGCCATGTTCAGGT
>DGTW01000340.1 GCA_002393835.1 Treponema sp. UBA4326 | reverse complement strand
ATTTTTCCTGCAAATGCAATATAATACGGAGCCCATGTGAAAAAATGGCTTTTTTTCTTGCCTAATACAAATTTTAAGATATACTTAAAGGAACACATTCTCATCAATAATACCACGCTAATATGCAGCAGGAGAAAACTAAATGAAAAGAATTTTTATCACTACCCTCGCAGCCCTATCTGTCCTGGCCTTATTTTCGAGCTGCTCAAAAAAAGCCCAGAATTACATCAAAAACAAGGACAAACCCATTATTTTCCAGGGCCTTCTTCCACTTGATTCCCAGACAGGCAAAATTGACATGGAAGTAATGAAGTGGAACGAGAAGACTTACCATGTAGGATGTGATGCCCTTCGAGGCGGTTTTGTCCAGGCCCGAATGGTTACTGACTTCATCGAAAAATCAGATCCAAAAAAAATAGACCGCAACGGAGACGGAATCATAGGTTACATGCTTTGCATCGGTGACATTGGCCACAAAGATTCAAGGGGAAGGACAGAAGCCGTAAGAACGGCACTTGGAACCTGGAACGGCTCTTGCGAAGCGAAAAATGTCAAGGACGGCAGCATAAAGATAGGCGAAAACAGCTACATTGTTCGTGAGCTTGACGGAAAAATAATGACAGGCACGGACGGCTCTACATGGAATGCAGCCGCAAGCACCGAGGCCATGGCAAACTGGGTTGCAAGGTATGGAGATGAAATTGATTTGGTCATCGCAAACAACGACCAGATGGCCATGGGCTGCCTCCAGATTTCAAATTATCCGGCAGGACTTCCAATTTTTGGCTATGATGCCGTCGCTGACGCAATCGAAGCCGTAGAAAAAGGCAGTCTTACTGGAACCGTTTTCCAGAATCCGGACGGTCAGGTAGAACTTATCTGGCAGCTTTTAAGGAATATGTTTGATAATCTTTCGGCAAACGAAATCATTACGAGCGGCATAACAAAACCAGACATGCATGGCAACCAGATTGCGGTGCAGTCAGTTTACATCCCTGAGCAAAAATCTTTCCTCATAGACAGCGTTGCGGTCACAAAGGATAATTATGAAAAATTCAAGAACTTCAGTCAGGACAAAGGAGTCAGCCAGATTGATGCCGAAGAAAAGAAAGTCTTCTATTCAACATTCAGCGCGTCCGACACTTTCCAGACCGTTCTTGTCAAGCAAGCCCGCTATTATGAAGATCTTTTTAAGTTCAAGGGCACTTATGCAAGCGGAGACGGCTTCAGCGAAACAAGCATTCTCGACAAGCTCACGAATCCTGGAAAATACGATGCCTATGTAATCGGTTTACTCCGTGAAACTTCAGCCCGGGATTACCTCGACAAGTTGAAATACTAACAGGCAAAGTGACATCAGCATTTTATGAGTGAAAATATTCTGGAAATTAAAAACCTGTCCAAATCCTTCGGAAAAAATACGGTTTTGGACGGAATCAACCTCAGCGTCAAAAAAGGCTCGGTTCTCGGGCTCATGGGGGAGAACGGCTCAGGCAAATCCACCATGATGAAGTGCCTCTTTGGAATATATTCCAAAGACGAGGGTTTTTTCTACATGGACGGAAAGCACATTAATTTCAAGAGCCCAAGAGATGCCCTAAAAAACGGCCTCGCAATGGTTCATCAGGAATTAAATCAGTGTCTGGATCGCTCCGTGGCCGACAATATTTTTCTTGGCCGCACCCCAAAACGATTCGGCATGGTGGATGAGGCTAAGATATTCAGGGAGAGCGAGGTGCTTTTTGAAAACCTTGGAATGAACATCAATCCTCAGACAATAATGCGAAACATGTCAGTTTCCCAGAGGCAAATGGTGGAGATTGCAAAGGCCGTATCTTTCAAGGCTAAGGTAATCGTGCTTGACGAGCCGACTTCCTCTCTGACAGAGCCGGAAGTGCAGAAACTTTTTTCGATAATCGAAGACTTAAAAAGCCAGGGTGTCTCATTCATATACATATCCCACAAAATGGATGAGATTTTTGCAATATGCGATCAGATTGCCGTTCTCAGGGACGGTAGTCTCGTAATGCAAAAAAAATCCTCAGAAACTAACATGCAGGAGCTTGTCAGGGCAATGGTCGGCCGGGAACTTACAGACCGTTTTCCGCCCCTGGACAATGAGCCTGGAGACTGGGAGCTGGAAGTCAAAAACCTTTCCACAAAATACGCCCCCATTCTTGACGATATTTCATTTTCTGTCCGCAAGGGGGAAATTCTTGGGCTATACGGCCTCGTAGGAGCCGGAAGAAGCGAGCTTTTGGAATCTCTTTTCGGTCTAAGAGCCATTTCCAATGGAAGAATTGAGTTTTCAAAAAAGAAGCTGCATTTTTCAAGCCCCCAGGATGCCATGAAGCATGGTTTTGCCCTGGTAACGGAAGAGCGCAAGGCCAACGGCATGTTCGCCACAGGAAGCATTGAATTCAATACCGTAATAGCAAACCTGGACTCCTATCGCAAGCTGAACCTCGTCCTTTCAAAGCACAAGATGAAGGCGGCGGCAGACCGTGAAATAGAGAGAATGAGGGTCAAATGCCTTTCTTCCCAAGAACTCATAAGCGCCCTTTCTGGCGGGAATCAGCAGAAGGTCATCATCGGAAAATGGCTCGAGCGCGCACCGGCCGTGCTTTTGCTTGACGAACCGACCCGGGGCATTGATGTAGGGGCAAAGTACGAAATCTACCAGCTTATAATCGAAATGGCAAAGAACGGCACGATAATAATCCTTGCTTCCAGTGAAATGCCTGAGCTTTTGGGAATAACGAACCGAATCGCCGTACTGTCAAATCACCGTCTTTCTGACATAGTTGAGACAAAATCAACAAATCAGGAAGAATTATTGAGACTTTCGGCCAGGTATCTTTAATCTGTCTCAGGAAAGAACCTGCCCCAATTCAGGGAAGTCTGAACGGGCTTTATATATGGAGTAAAATTATGAGAAAAGAAATAAAATACTATGAAAGAGACCAAGAGCTGGTCTTGCTCACAGAAAAAATAAATGAGCTTAGGGAAAAAAATGAAAAAGGCCATGACAGTCAGATTCGCTCTCTGGTAAAAGAAGCCGTCAAACGAAACAATCTTATCGGAAAAGAATACATATCCAGAATAATTGCCGACCAAAAAGAGCTTATATCCATGCTGAAGTCAGGTCACAGGCAAAAGCTCGACAAGCTCAAAAATGAAAAAATAAGCGCCTCAGAGAAAAAAATGGCCATTTTTGACGCAAAAAACAAGTATGTCTCTACGGTGGACAAGGCCCGTGATGTTATGACAGAGGCCATGCTTGAAGTCATTCAGAAAAACCGTACCATCCGGGACGGCAAGGCAAATTTACTGGAAAATTTATTTCTTTTTCTTCTATCATTCAAGAACAATTTCCGTATTTCCCGCTTTTTGCTTTCCAGCGGCCTATACCTTGCAATTCTAATTTTCTTCATCATCTGCATCATAGTCGCCCCGCTTTCTGGCAATGGTAATCTCCTTACCCTGCCGAATATTTTCGCCATTTTGGAGCAATCGTCAGTGAGGATTTTCTATGCCCTGGGAGTCGCCTCCCTTATTCTTCTGTCTGGAACCGATTTAAGCGTCGGAAGGATGGTTGCCCTGGGAGCCATTACTACGGGACTTATCCTTCACCCGGGGCAGAATGTTGTCAGTCTCTTTGGAGCCGCCCCCTGGGATTTTTCTGCCCTGCCCACATTGGTACGCTTGCTTATGGCACTTTTCCTCTCAGTGTTTTTCTGCCTCCTTTTCTCAGTCTTTTCTGGTTTCTTTACCGCAAAGCTCAAAATTCACCCTTTTATCTCGACGCTTGCCACCCAGCTCATCATTTACGGCCTGCTTTTTTTCGGAACCAACGGTACTCCGGTCGGCTCAATAGACAGTTCTATAAAAGACCTGATTGGCGGACCGTGGGTTTTAGGCGTTTTTGACGGCGAGCTTATAACATTTCCAAAACTGATTGTGCCTGCCGTAATAGCCGTTGCAATCGCCTGGTTTATCTGGAACAAGACCGTCTTCGGAAAAAACATGTATGCGGTTGGAGGAAATCCAGAGGCAGCCAGCGTAAGCGGAATAAATGTTTTTAGGGTCACCATTGCCGTTTTTGCCATGGCCGGCATTTTCTATGGTTGCGGGGCTTTTCTTGAAGTCTTCCGGGCAAATGCAAGTGCGGGAACAGGCCAAGGCTATGAGCTGGATGCAATCGCTGCCTGTGTTGTCGGAGGAATTTCATTTAACGGCGGAATAGGTAAAATCAGCGGGGCAGTAGCAGGAGTAATAATCTTTACGGCGCTCACCTACTGCCTGAGTTTTTTAGGCATCGATACGAACTTACAGTTTGTCTTCAAGGGAATAATAATCATTACGGCTGTCGCCCTGGACAGGATGAAGTACATAAAGAGAAAATAAAAGCAGCTTGCAGGACTCAGGAGCAAATAAAAGCCTGAGTCCGACTCTTGCCTTATGACCTTGGAGCCTGAGAAGGAAGCGGCTGCTGTGGAACGGAGACTTCTTCGCCAACACCCAGCAATTTTTTCTTTATCGTAGGAAGAATGAGGGAAATAGGCCTTTTTGAATCAGTAGTAACTCTCGCCGAGCAAATATAGCCTGAACCGATTTTTTGGGCAGGTCCATTTGAAGAAGACCATTTGTAACCGGAATATGTTGTTGGATCAGGAATAATGCTCACCTTAACTTCGATAGGATTTTGAATCTGATGGAATGTGTTGGCAAGGCTCATGTTCTGCAGGCTTGAAACCAGATAATTGTCACTCACCGGAAATTCAGAGACATCGGTAATTAAGCCCTGAATGAAGCCATACTCTTCCTGCTTGACCGTCGTAGGTACAAGACCGATTTTCATGCCAGGGCGGATTTTCTTTCCTTCCATGGCAGAAAAGTATACCAAGGCACCGATTGTCGCCTCTCCGCTATTTGACTCAATTACAGCAATCGTGCTTCCGGGCTGAACATAGTCACCACGCCGCACGGGAATTTCCATGACACGGCCGCTTGCCGTAGCTAGCACCTGGGTCGCCGTCTGGTAGCTTTCGTTCAACAGAAGGATTTGCTGCTTTGTCTCCAGGATTTGCTGTTCGATGTTCATTTCGGTCTGCCGTGAATTAAGATATTCCTGCTCCGTAATGAGTCCCTGATCGAACAGGCTCTTCATAACCTGTGCCTTATCAGAGCCAGTTTTACTGGCAGAATGAATCACATTCTGCATTTTTATAAAGCCATCCAGTTTTTTTTCGTTGACTTTTATTTGGTCGAGAATATCCTGCCTTTCTATTCTTGCGACAATCTGCCCGTTGTGAACCATATCGCCGTGATTCACGAAAATATTTTTTACGGCACCCTGATTGGAATATTTTACGCTGGTGATGTACTCACTGTTCACCAAAACTCCGGTTCCGCTTACAGTGTCTGGTACAGAGCCGCAAATTCCCCACAGAAGAGCAACAAAAATAATAATTGTCACGGAAATCAGCGCGAGAATGCTTGATGGTTTTACAACCGTCATCGTCTGATCGAGCTGGTCAAGGGAAGCGATTCTGTCCAAGGCAGATTTTCTAAAAATTGCGAGTTTCATAGAGTTAACTATAGTTCAATTCTATGAAAATGTCTTTAGGAATTGTTCTCTTTTCTGACACAATCTTAATCATGTCAAAATAAGATTGCTTAGATGAATTTGACAAGAAGATTTGCACCTACAAAGAAAACAAATACCGTCATAAAAAGTGTGTACAAAATTAATGATCTCATTTGAATTTCTCCTTTCTTTAGTGATTTCCTGTTTATTTATACGAATGACTTCAGAAAAAGGCTAAAAAAAAGAAGAAATTTTTTGATTTTTTTAGTTTTTACAGAGTTTCAAAAGCCCCTGGACTTCCCAATCGCTCAAGTCACGGAATTGTCCCGGCTCCATTTGGCCAAGCTCAAGGTTTCCGATTCTTACCCGGCAGAGGTTACGGATTGCCACGCCGGCATTTTCAAAAACCCGGCGAATCTCACGGTTTTTGCCCTCAACAAGCACAATTCTCATTTTGTGTGAATTGATTTCCTCGGCATCCTTTGCCTTGTAAAAAACTCCATCAACCCGAATTCCTCGTTTAAAATCTTCCGCAAGATAGCGGGGAAGAGGAAGGGAGCTTTCAACGACATATTCTTTTTCGATTTCGGCACTTGGATGGCTCAATCTGGCGGCAAAATCACCGTCATTGGTGAAGAGAAGCGCTCCATGGCTGAACATATCCAGACGGCCCACATTATAAAGGCGCTCGCTGTATTTTTCCCGAAGCAAATCCACGGCACAAGGCCTGCCCTTTTCGTCGGACTGGGTGCAGACATAGCCCAAAGGTTTGTACAAAAGCACGTATCTTTTTTGCTCTTCCAGAGAAAGCTCTTTTCCGTCAAGGGTGATTTTGTCCTTAGAGCTGACTTTTGTGCCCAACTCGGTGACTACAAGACCATTTACTGCAACACGACCGTCCAGGATAATCTTTTCTGAAGCCCTGCGACTGGCCACGCCTGCATGAGCTAGGAAAACCTGAAGCCGGACTTCTTCCTTTGAGTTTTCTTGATTCTGCGGATTTTCAGTTTTTTTATCGGGCAAGTACGAACCTCTCATTTTCTTTTTCGTCA
This sequence comes from Treponema sp. UBA4326, assembly GCA_002393835.1. Taxonomy (GTDB): domain Bacteria; phylum Spirochaetota; class Spirochaetia; order Treponematales; family Treponemataceae; genus Treponema_D. The sequence goes on along the minus strand of DGTW01000340.1, from coordinate 2,876 downwards.
AGCTGAGGCAATTCAGCAATTGAGTTAAGGCGGAAAAATTTAAGGAATTCTTTTGTCGTTCCGAATTCCACAGGTCGCCCTGGAGTGTCACGGCGGCCGACTTCTTTTATGAGCTGTCTCTCAATCAAAAGGCGAATCATGTTGTCCGGGGAAACTCCCCGCAAAGCCTCAATTTCGGCACGGGTAATAGGCTGCTTGTAGGCTATGATTGACAAGACCTCAAGGGCCGAGCGGGAAAGTTTGCCCTCATTTTTGTTTCCGTACTTTTCTTTTAGTGAATCCCAGTATTCTTTTTTTGGGGTAAGGGCATAACCGCCAGTAATAATGGAAAGCTCCACGCCAGAAGAAGGTTCAGAATATTTTTCTTTTAGGATTTCAAGAGTTTCTGTAACCACATCAGCAGAAAGTTGCGTTGAAGCAGCTATAGCATCCACAGTGAGGGGGTCGCTTTCCAAAAATAAAACCGCCTCGACAAGCCCTGCTTCTTTTTCAAGATTTATATCCATAAGTGGAGATTATTATAGTAAATCAAAACACTTTCTTCAATAATTCGGAACTTTCTCACAGAGTGCACGGAGTTCACAGAGAACCTGAAAACATGCGGCATATTTTCAGCAAATTACAATCTCTCTGTGCCCTCTTTAACTCTGTGAGGGTTTTAGGCCGCTTCGTACCTGCAAATCTTTATGTCGCCGAACATGCGGTTCTGGTAGATTGCCGCCATCTTGAATTTCACGGCCTCAAGGATAGCCATGAAGGCACAGATAACATCAAGGATATTCCCCTTTCGCACGAGCAAATCCGTGAACATGCACTCGCTTTTTTTCTCAAGCAGCTCATTCATCAGAGTGATTTTTTCGTTTACCGAGATTTCCTCATAGACATCGAGGATTTTCTGGTCGGTGTACTGGCTCATAAGGGTCTTGAAGATTTTCTGCATCTGCTCCAGCAAATCCCAGGTATCGACTTTTTCCCACAAATCCTTGTCCTCGAAAGGAAGGGTTCGCTGAACCTTGTTTCTCTCGAAATTCCAGTCATTTTCGTCTTGTTTTGCTTCGATAAGGTCTGAGAGTTTTTTGAATTTCTGGTATTCGATTAAGTGCTCGACAAGCTCCTCTCGGGGATCATCAAAGTCAAGGTCGTCCTCAATCTTAACCTCAACTGGAAGCATCATGCGGGATTTGATATAGATAAGGCGGGCAGCCCACTTGTAGAAGTCTGACAGGTCGCCCAAATCAACGGCAGTGGCATAATCCAGGTATTCAAGGAACTGCTCTGTGATTTCTGCGATTGGAATGTCATAGATGTTGAATTTATTGTCACGGATTAAAGTCCAGAGCAAATCAAGGGGGCCGTCAAATTCCCCGACTTTGTAACGGCGTTTTTCCTTTCCGTTTGAGTCATCTTCTTCGGCTACTGCCTGATTCTCAACGACTGTCTGCTCTTCCATAGTTCTACCCCTTGATTTCCGATTTTTGCCAGAGATTTCTCAAAATCTTCTCTTTGAATATCGGCATCTGGCGGCAAAACTTCAAGCAAAGGAATCAAAACAAAGGCCCTTTCAAGAATCCGCGGATGGGGAATCTCAAGGTTCTTCATGGGGTCAGAAGGGTCAGAAAAATGGATTTCTTTCTTCCCAAAAAGCTCTATGTCAATGTCAATGGAGCGGGGGCCGTTCCTGATTTCTGTCTTCCTGTCCCGGCCAAGCTCTGCCTCGATTTCGTGAATTTTAGAAAGAAGCTCATGTGCCGAAAGAGCCGTATGCCCCGAAACAGCCATGTTGTAGAAATCAGCCTGATCCGTGACATACATGGGCTTAGTGCGGTAAACAGAAGAGACGCAAAAATCAGAAAAGAAAGGCTCCAGTAAATCACAGGCCCGCTTGAGCAGCTGAAGCGAATCAAGAGAGGCAAATGACTTATTGGAACCAAGCCCCAGAATTACGAACATTTAGAACAATGCGTCGCTTGCAGAAGGAACCACCGGCTCCGGAGCTGGAGAATCAGCTTTCAAAGCGGCCTTAGCAGCTTTTTCTGCGTCCTTGGCGGCCTTCTCGGCGGCTTTTTTCGCATCGTTCACGGCCTTTTCCTGCTCAGGGTAAACTGCGACTCCCTCACGGGTGCGCAAAATCTGACCAGGGAAAACCTCGTTACGAATCTGAGCCTCAATCTGCTTTGCATAGTCCGGGTTTTCGTTGAGGAAGTTAATCGCATTTTCCTTGCCCTGACCAACCTTCTCTTCGCCACGGGTGTACCAGGCTCCCCTCTTGTCAATGATTCCATGCTTTACGGCTGAATCCAAAAGTGAAGCAGTGGCTGAAATTCCCTTTCCGAAGTAGATGTCAAGCTCGACCTTTCTGAATGGAGGCGCAACCTTGTTCTTTACGACCTTGACCCGAACACGGTTTCCTATAGCGTCTTCCTCGCCCTTTCCTTCGATTGACTCAATGCGGCGAATTTCGAGGCGGACAGAAGAATAGAATTTGAGGGCGTTACCACCCGTAGTCGTCTCAGGATTTCCGAACATGATTCCGATTTTCATTCGGATCTGGTTGATGAAGATAATCATGCACTTGCTCTTTCCGACGATTGCCGTGAGCTTTCGCAAAGCCTGGCTCATAAGACGGGCCTGTAAGCCCATCATTGAGTCGCCCATGTCGCCCTCGATTTCCTTCTGAGGAGTGAGGGCTGCGACAGAGTCAACTACGATGATGTCAACCGCACCAGAGCGGACCAGGTTCTCGGTGATTTCAAGGGCCTGCTCGCCGTTGTCAGGCTGAGAAACCCAGAGATTGTCGATGTCAACGCCAAGGTTCTTCGCATAAACCGGGTCAAGGGCGTGCTCTGCATCAATGAAGGCAGCGATACCACCCGCCT
>DGTW01000025.1 GCA_002393835.1 Treponema sp. UBA4326 | reverse complement strand
ATACCGTTGCTGGATTCCTCCTCTGGCGGGGTTTTCTAACCGTGATATGCAAAGCATCTGAGCCACTACGGAAAGAGGGGGATTCGAACCCCCGACAGAGTTTCCCCTGTGCACGCCTTCCAAGCGTGGACCTTAAACCACTCGGACATCTTTCCAAAAAAAATACAGGACTTTTTGAATCTTAACGCCGGAACATCCAATCACCCTCTGACGTCCGGTTTGTCTGTTTTGCTTTCAGCGGGAGCCTCTTTTCAAAGCCTGTCACTAACTATCCTGTTGTCAAGATTTTAAGTTCCCGAGAACGCCAGATCAGACCGCTCTCGCCCTTTCAAAACAGAAACAAAATTCAAAAACCTGTAATAGTGAGACTGACACGATTCGAACGTGCGACCTCCACCTCCGCAGGGTGGCGCTCTAATCCAACTGAGCTACAATCTCAGAAGTTAACAACACTTTGGAAGAGTGGTGTTTCTAACGGAGGCGACAGGAGTCGAACCTGCCCAGCCCGAAAGGAACTGACGGATTAGCAATCCGTTGTAATACCGCTATACGACGCCTCCAAAGGTTTGCACAACCTAAAAAAAAAGCGGAGCGAGAGGGATTTGAACCCCCGATACCTTGCGGTATGCCGGTTTTCAAGACCGGTGCATTCAGCCTCTCTGCCATCGCTCCATGAATTATGCTTAGATAATATAATTGTTTTTCTGATTAGTGTCAAGCGAATGCAAATAAAATTTTATGATTTTTCGTTATTTTTCTAAAAAATGTTTTTCGGCCATGACTAGAATTTTTCCCGCTTCTCTCTTATTATTGAACGCATGGATAAGAACAAACTTTTTCTTGGCTTTATGACGGCCGCACTGGGCTTATTTCTGCTCATCTCACCAGATACATTCATTTCATTTTTCGTAATATTGCTCGGCATCGCGGCGGTAATTGACGGAATTTTCATCCTTGCGGCCACACGAGATTTGATTATTGACCCCCAGTATAAGCTGATTGTAACAGTCAGAGGCGTTCTGAGCGTCGTGGTCGGACTTCTTGCAGTCATCCTGCCTATTGCCGTAGCAGCAGTTGTATGGAAGGCAATGGCCTACACTCTCGCCATTTATCTTGTCATCTCTGCGGGAATGCAAATCTACACAATCACAAAACTTCATCGGAACGGAATCATGATTCGTCAGTCACTGATTGAGGTAGCATCATCTTTGACCCTGGCCCTTGTGCTTTTCATCATTCCGGCACAAACAGCAGGACACATGATTGTCCGTCTCTTTGGAATAGTCCTTCTCATAATCGGAATCGGGCTTTTCGTAATTCAGTGGAAGAGCCGGCCAGAAGTCATAATTCCAGATTCGGTAGATACAATCGAAAATGAGGAAGTGGAAAGCTGAAAACAGAAAGGGGGATATGGAGCCGCCCGCAACGCCCGCTAATTTTTTTATAAGAGGTATATATGAAAATCAACAAACTTGAAGAGATTTTGAAGGCTAACGAATATCCTGGACGAGGAATCGTAGCAGGCTTATCTAGCGACGGAAAATATGCCGTCTCTGCTTACTGGACAATGGGCCGAAGCGCAGGCAGCCGAAACCGTGTTTTCGTAACAGAAACAGAAGACGGCACTGAAGTCGTCCGCACAAAGGCTTTTGACGAGTCTCTTATCGCAGGTGACCCCAGTCTTATCATCTATGCCGCTGTCCGCCAGCTTGGAAGCAAAACCATCGTCACCAACGGAGACCAGACCGACACAATCTTTGAAGGTCTCAAAAAGGGCGAGACTTTCGAGCAGTCACTCCGAGTCCGCAAATATGAGCACGACGCTCCAAACTTCACTCCCCGCATTTCCTCATTGCTGAATGTAGAGGGCGGAAAATACGATTATGCAATCTCAATCTTAAAGAGCGACTGTGGAAACGGCGACAACTGCCTCCGCTTCACATACACTTACGACAATCCCCAGAAAGGCGAAGGTCACTTTATCCACACATACATGGGCAATGGAAATCCTCTGCCAAGCTTTGAGGGCGAGCCGGAAAAGGTTGAAATCAAGGGTACAATCGACGAATTTGCCAGCATGATTTGGAATTCGCTCAACGAAGAGAACAAGGTTTCGCTTTTCGTTCGCTTCATCGACATTGCAAGCGGTAAGTACGAAGAAAGAATTATAAACAAAAACAAATAAGAACAAAGGCATTGAAGAAGCCTTATGACAAAAAAAGGCTCCCAGTCATGGAAAAGGCTTATCGAAATCGCAGGCTCGCCTGCTACACGCTTTTTGTGCTTGTAATTATATACGATTGCCGCTCACGCGGCAGCACAAAAAGAGTGTTTTCGTAAGCCTTTTCATTCCTTCGCGCTTTTTTTACTACAACCCTATAATGCCTTTGTCTGCATTCATTCGTTTATACTGATGCAAAAACTAATCTGTACCACGCTTTTAGTCGAAACTTCTCCACAGGGACTGCCGCTGGGGGCGGCTTGTATTGCCTCTTCCATTAAGGCTGATTCACGCACCAGCGATAAGTTTTCGGTGGAGCTGATTGATTTTTCGCTTGAGGATGCAGAGATTGTTTTGGCACGAAAAAAGTCTGGTGACAACGGTGTGGCACGGCTTCTTGCAGAAAAACTGGCGGTAAAAAATCCTGATTTTGTCTGCTTTTCGGTCTATGTCTGGAACCGTTTGATTCTTGAAAAAACCTGCCTTGAGCTAAAAAAACTATTGCCGGATTGCGTCTGCATTGCAGGCGGGCCCGAAGTTACTGCAAATCCGCTTTCCTTCCACAGTTTTGATTTTATGATTGCAGGCCAAGGCGAGCGGGCCATGGTGGATCTTCTGGCTCACCTGACAGAAAATAAACCACAGATTACACAGATTA
>DGTW01000334.1 GCA_002393835.1 Treponema sp. UBA4326 | reverse complement strand
CCCCGCTGTACGGATTTTCTGGCGGAGAACTTTTGTAATATAGTGAAGGACATATTCTTCATTCCTTGAAGTGTCCGGTTCAAATGTTTCTACGAAATCTCTCAAAAATTCGTTGATTTCCAGACCGCTGTCACAAAGACGGCATATAATTCCTTTACTTCCTTTTTGTGCCACAGAAATTCCATGGGGAAACAAAATTTCAGCATACTTCCAAATCAAGTGGGGAATTCGCATCTGGAGTCTCTGATATTCCGCAAGATTTTTATAATCCGCTTTTTTTCGCACAGAGACAAGACCGTTTTTCTGACGATTTCCGCTATCATCTTTCTTTCCGAAAATAAGGGCCAGGATTTTCTCTTCGATTTTATTTCTGTCTTCCATAAATGCCCCTTATAATTTAAAGAAAGCGTCCAGAGCCTTGAGGGCCTCCTTTCCGTCACTTGCCTGCATGGTGTTCGTAAGGTTGTTCAGATAATAAAAAGGAGAGACATCAAAAAGCTCCTGACTGCCCTCGATGGGTTTATTGTCCCTGTCAAAGAGAACTTTTGAGTTCAGAATCAGTTTTATGTCCGCGTCAAAAAATCGCTGGGCAAAGTTGAGCACATTCATGATTATCATCAGGTTCAGCCGCGGTCCAAAAGTTGTGTCGGCGTAAATCTCGGCCTCTTCCTCTAGTTCTCCCAAAAGAGCACGGTAGACTTTTTCCATGTCGGCCTTTGTCTCCGAAAATTCCCCTTCGATTACCACAGGTTCGATTTTTTTTCCTGTCAAAGAAGAGAGTTCCGCCTTAAAAAACTCAATATTTTCAAGCGAATTGGCGTTAAGCTCGTCTTTTTTGGTCATCGTTCGCACAAGAACGACTTTTAGTTCATCATCAGCCTTGATTTCACCGGCAAGGGCTGCGTTCAGACCGAATCTGACTTTTTGGTGGCAGGCTGATTTGACATTTCCCGTCTCCCCGTAATCAAGAAGATTCTCATCTCCCATTTTTTTCATCGGAACAAAAAAATACACAATCTTTTTCATAAAATTCACCTCGAATATGATTTTCTATTATAAAGTTTACTTACTTTGCGATTTTTACACTACGATTGCCGCTCACCAGAAAGCATCTTTTTCGGATTTCCCGAAGTTGCTGCTTTGAGGCGTTTCCGTCGTGGGGAGTGAGGGAAAATGTGAACTGATAACGCTCCCTGAAAAAGAAGTATTTGGGGTAGTTCTTGCATTTTTCCCGCCTGGTGAAGCCACAGCCTTTGAGCTTTTCAAGATTTTTATCCCCCAGGACTTCATGAATTTCATGGAGGCGGCGGAATGTTTCGGATTTTTCCCAGTTGAAAGTGCGTTTTTCAAGCAATTCTTCTATTATATCCTGCTTCCTGAAATGCTCGTCGCATTTGTTTGCAGGGAAATTAAATTTTTCATTTTCCAAAGAAGAATACAAAATGTCGTAAAGGTAATCCTCGATTTCGTGTTCAAAGAGATTTTTCTCACCGCATGGGATTTTGAGCAGAAGCAAGCCCTTTGAAGCGGTATTGTTCCCTTCAGAATCTAAAAGAGCTGCATTTTCATTTTTCAGTTCTTCAATTTCCGAAAGGAGTTTCTCATTTTCCGACCTGAGTTCCGCAATTTTCCTGCAATTTTCTTCGTCGCAGTCAAACGACCTTTCATCAGACTCAGATTTTTTTATTCCCCAGGAAATTTGCCGCCTGAATTCAGCGTTTTCTTTCCTGAGTTTCAGAACTTCCTTTTCAGCCCTTCCCAGTTTTTCTTTTAGGCTCTCTATCTGCCTTTCCTTCATCCGCAAAATATCATAACTAAGTGCCATATTTCCTCCATTCATACTTCTTGCCATTTACTAGGAAAAACATTTCAGAAAATTGACACTTTCCGCTTTTTTCTTGCGAATTTTTAAATTTTCTCCGTATTTTCGCCTTTATCCATCTTTGCGAATTCAAAAGTCAGGTAAATCAGGTAGATTTGAATCACACTTTTGTTTTTCTCGAAAAAATCTTCTTTTTCGTTGCCTGTGCAATAAAGGAAGCTCAAAAATTTTCTCAAGTGGGTGATTTCATCTTCATTCAGAAGAGCCTCGTTGTACAAATTTGTCTGACCGAGCATTTTTGCGTTGATTTTAAAATCTCCGTTCTCGTCAAAAACCGCGTTCCACAATTCATCGCCCCCTTCACAAGGAAGTTCCAGCTTGGAGCAGATTTTTTGAAAATAATGATTGAGAATTCTAAGAAGTTTTTCGCTATTCTCCTTTTTGCCTTCCTCTTTGCCAAGTTCTTTCAGATATTCACGGGCATCAAAAAGAGAAGACAGGACCAGACGCTCCCAATAAGGCATCTGAAAATCAAGATATTCCTTTCCGAAAAGATTGTAGACGGCGAAATTCTCGCTGATATGAGTAATCATATTTCGCTCCGGGTACAAAAACTTAGTTCGAAGGGCGCTTTTGTTGGTCGCACGGTCAGATTTTCTGGCTATGATTTTGATTCCCCTTCGGTTGTAGCGGAATCGCGGTTTTCCGTCCTTCCATTCCATCTCAGATTCCTGAAAGAATTTGCAGGTAATTTTACGGACAAAGGGATTTTTCAGATTATCATCGCCAGCAAAAAAATTCTGGGTAAAATCCGGGTCGGTAAAACCGAAGTCCAGCTTTTTAAGAGATTCAAGATTCTTTAATTTCTCAGCGATTTCCTTTTTTGCCTGGGATTCAGAATAATCGCTTTTCCGCGTGTTTGGGAAAATCTGAAGTAGGGATTTCTGCTGTTCGCGCACGAAATTCACTTCGTTGATGATTTTTTCTTTGGGAAGGCCGCCAGTGCAATCCGGGGCAAAATTTGAAAAAAGGCGTAGAATGCTTTCGTTTGCCTCAAAGTGATTTCCTTCAAAGCTGGTGAAATCAAAAGTCGTGAAAGGCTGTTTTTTGCAAAAATCGAAACGACCAGAAAGATGATTTAAGATTTCGGCCTGTTTTTCAGCCTCACACCAGCTTCCGTCATTTAATGCCAGCTCAGTTTTTTCATCTGAGCCGAAAAGTTTCCGAATCAAAAAGAAGAAAAGAGCCTGCAATAATTCCATGTCTTTTTTAAAAAGCTCTGGATCCGATTTTCTCACGGTTTTTGGCCGGAAAAGCGAGATGGAAGCGAAGGCACATTCCTCAATGTTCTGGGCTGAAATAATCTCGTTGGTAGCGTCATAAATGCTTTGCTCAACGACGGCCCGCGGAGCGGGAAAAATCTCTTTTAATTCAAAAAGAGAAAGCCCCTTTATTGAGCGGTAAAATGACTCGACCTGACCCGCATTTTCTCTGAAATTCTCCCGAAGACTTTCTTTTTCCGCAATGACTTTTGCAATAAAATCTTCCCGCGTCTCTTGATTGTTCATTTTCTTCTCCTGTAAAAAATACGCATCGTTTTTAATTAGTCTTCTAGAGGAGAAGAATTGACGCTTTTTTCAGAAAATTCATTCGTTTTTTGAGGCTTCGTATGCTTTATCGGCGATTTTTTCGTATTTGTCCTTTGAATGTAGGGCGGCTCCAAGCAACCCAAGAGCAACAGTTCCAACCCCAACTCCAACGGCAACTTTTTCGCCGGTCGTAAGCCCTGTTTTTTTCTCTGAGGAAGAGGCTGTCGAATTCAAAGGAGAGCCTGTCACTGCCTTGCAGGTTTCGCTGGCGATTTTCTCATATTTGTCGGCAGGGAAAAGGCAGAAGCTTGTGGTCGTGACAAGCAGAAGCGCAGAAATCACTTTTTTCATTTTTCGCTCCTTCCTTAGTAATTCTCGCTGTATTGTGCCGAGCAAATCAAATTGTTGCCATAATCAAAGAAAAGCAGGCAGACATTATAATTCGTGCCTTTATCTGCGTCGATTTTTGAATCAAGTTCCTTGTAAACAGACTTGTGCTTTTTAAGGACGCTCTTTAGCGTAGCCTCGCTTTCCTGCTTCCCTGATTTGTACTGGGTGACGATGTAATGAGTGTTCCCGCTTTTATACAATGTAACAGTCCACTCATTATTGTCTTCCAGAGTTTTGACAGGATAGCGCATAATGGGAGCATAATCATAGTAATCTCTTTCTGAGCTGTTGTAATAATAGTAGGGGAAATCTTTGGTGGGATTCTGTGCCCACAAGGCAAAGACCAAAAATAAAGAAGCAAAGATAAGTGAAATTTTCTTTTTCATCATAAACTCCAGGATTTCAAATTTTTTACACAAATATATTGTAACTCTATTATTGAAAAAAAAACAACTTTGTGAAGATTATAAAATGTTTTTTTAACTCTCTTCCCTCAAAATAAAAAGTGTCAAGTTCTGCAAGAATCGCTCCTAATAAAAGGCATGAACACAGTAACATCAATTTTTATCTGGGGCGGAATTGGTTTCTCAATCGGGCTGGGATTTTGCCTCGTCTTCTTTGTGGCAGCCCTCCTCGTAAAGTTCTACGAAAAACTTTTTCCTAAAAAAAAGACATCTCCAAAAGTGCTTGTGGAACAACAGCTGTCATTTTCTAGTGAGAACAGCATTTTCCTTTCACCGCATTTTCTCCCACTCTTAACTCTGGACAGGCAAAGCAAAGCTGGCGAAAAGGGCTTTAATGAGCAGATGCAGGATTTCCGCTCGGAGCTTTGGAAAAAAGACATCGTTCTTCCGGCCTTTGCACTCGTTTCTCTTCCCCCAGGCTGTGATTTCAGTCTTTTTGTCAAAATCGAAGGCAGGGAAATTTTCAGGGGCAAAATCGATGCGCAGAACGGCGAAAAAGGCACGATTGAAAGCGTTATCTCGCCAATCAAAAAGTATTTTCGAACGCTGGAAGCCACAAAAGAAATCCAGAGAATTGAAAATCAGGGGGAAAAACGATGAATACAAGGCAAATTTTTGAAGAAAAAGGCTTGTTCCTGACCGAGCAGCAGAAAGAAAACTCAGAAGTCTGGGGAATGTTCAGCGGCGAAGATTCCACACTTTTTAAGATGTTGCAAAAATCTCTGGAGCATGGAAACGAAGTGATTCTTATTAAAAATCAGGGAATCTCCTCCCTTTTTCCGAACGGAAGCACGGCAGGAATCCTTCTGAATGAAAAACGCGACATCAGCTGCAAAAGCGTCCTTGATTTTTTATCACTCAAAGGAAGTCGCTTTAACGCGCAAACAGGACAATGCTATTACGGAGGATTTTATTCTGCATATCAGGAAAAAAGATTTCTTTCCGTCTCCCGATATTCGGCAGAACTTGAAAAACTTGGCGAGGAAACAGAAAAAATCGCTGAGAACCAAAATTTTCTCCCATTCTCGTTCACCCGAATCACGCCTAAAAGCAAGACCGACGGCATTTTCTCAGAGATTCAAGTCGAATCCTATTCCCTCTCAGAAAATTTGTACCAGCTCAAAAGATGCGAGCAATTTTTGCGAAAGCCAGGAAGAGAAAGCGAGGAATACTTCTTTCAGGCAGGTGAAACAGCTCCCATTCTTGAACGCCTTTCAAAACTTGAAATCCCGGTCTTGGATGACGAAACCCATCGCGTTGTCCGAAATCGAGAAAATAGCACACAAAAATCCATGGAGGAAAAACAGAAATGAAAAAATCATTCTTTCACGCACAAAAAATCGTCACACTTGCCTTCTTCTGCCTTAGTGCGGCAAGT
>DGTW01000373.1 GCA_002393835.1 Treponema sp. UBA4326 | reverse complement strand
TTTCCGCTCGTCTTCGCCGACAGTACGGAAAAGACATTTCTCAGGCTAACAGCCACGATTTGTTTGATGCAGTTTCTGCTTCTGTTCAGGAATTGATTATGCCGGCCTGGATGGCTACTCGAAATCAGTACGAAAAAAAGCCTACAAAGCAGCTTTTCTATCTTTCAGCAGAATTTTTGATGGGACGAGCTTTGAGCAACAACCTCATCAACCTTGGAATCAAAGATGAGGTCAAAAAAGTTCTTGCAGACATGAACATCAATTACAATCTTGTTGAGGACGAGGAGCCAGATGCTGGTTTAGGCAATGGTGGTCTTGGTCGACTTGCTGCATGTTTCCTTGATTCTCTTGCTACTTTGGATTATCCGGGCCACGGATACGGAATCCGCTATCAGTACGGCATGTTTGAGCAGCGAATCGAGAACGGCTATCAGGTTGAATATCCTGATAACTGGCTCAAACACCGCGATCCATGGGAAATCAAACGCTCTGACCTTGCTGTAACTGTCAAATTCGGCGGTGAAATTAAGTACGGAAAAACCCCGGACGGTCAGGATCGTTTCTATATCGAAAATGCCGAGGAAGTTACTGCTACTCCTTACGATATTGCAATTGTTGGCTATGACACAAACACTGTGAACACACTCCGTCTCTGGCAGGCTTCAAGTCCTAATGGCTTCGATTTGCAGCTTTTCAATGACATGCGCTACAATGAGGCTGTTTTCCGCCAGAATAGTGCAGAAAATGTAACCAGAGTTCTTTATCCAAATGACAATGGTCCTCAGGGAAAAGTCCTCCGACTCAAGCAGCAGTATTTCTTCTGCTCTGCTTCTTTGCAGGATTTGGTTCATCGCTTTGTAAACAACTACGGAACTGATTTCTCAAAATTCCCGGAACTTCACGCAATTCAGCTTAATGATACTCACCCGGTTGTGGCTATCCCTGAGCTTATGCGAATCTTGCTGGATGAATATGGCATTGGCTGGAATGCGGCCTGGGAAATCGTTCAGAAGACCTTTGCCTACACCAATCATACTATTCTTGCTGAAGCCCTTGAAAAATGGGACATTTCAATCTTCCAGGGACTGCTCCCACGAATCTATCAGATTGTTGAAGAAATCAACCGCCGCTTTATGATTGAGCTTCGTGCAAAATATCCAACTGACTACTCAAAGCAGAATCACATGTCTATCATTCACGATGGAAAAGTTTACATGGCATGGCTGGCAATCCACGCAGGCTACAGCGTAAACGGCGTTGCTGCCCTTCATACGGAGCTTCTTAAAAATCAGGAGCTTAAAGACTGGTATGCCCTTTACCCCAAAAAGTTCAACAACAAGACAAACGGTATCACTCAGCGACGCTGGCTTTTGAATGCTAACCCGGAGCTTGCCGAATTCATTACAAAGCGAATTGGCCATGGTTGGGAAAAAGACCTTACCAAGCTCAAGGAACTTGAGAAATTTGCTGATGATGCCGCTTCACTTGATGAACTCATGCAGATTAAACGCCACAATAAGGAAGCACTTGTCGATTACCTCAAGCACAAGCAGAATGAATTCCTTGACCCCGATTCAATTTTTGATGTTCAGGTAAAACGACTCCATGAGTACAAGAGGCAGCTCCTCAATGTTCTTCACATCATGTATCTTTACAACCGAATTATCGAAGATCCGAGCTATAATCCGCCAAACCGCACATTCATTTTTGGTGCAAAATCGGCTTCTGGTTATCGCCGTGCAAAAGCAATTATCAAGCTTATCAATACAGTTGCGGAGCGTGTAAACAATGACCGCCGTATTGGTGGCAAGCTCCGTGTCGTCTTCATTGAGAACTATCGAGTTTCTGTTGCAGAAAAAATCTTCCCGGCAGCGGATGTTTCTGAGCAGATTTCAACAGCCGGAAAAGAAGCTTCGGGAACATCAAACATGAAGTTTATGGTAAACGGAGCCCTTACAATCGGAACCCTCGACGGTGCTAACATCGAGATTTTTGATGAAGCTGGCAAAGAAAACGGATTCGTCTTTGGTCTCACAACGCCGGAAATTCTCAAAATGGAAGAAGAACATTCTTACAATCCTCAGCAGTATCTTGAACGCAATCCTGCCCTTGAAAAGGTTGTTGAGCAGCTTGTTGATGGAACTTATGATCCGACACGGCAGATTTTCAAAGAAATTCACGATTCTTTGGTTTATGGTGTTGAAGGACAGCGTCCAGATATTTATTATGTACTTGCTGATTTCGACAAATACTGTAAGGCACAGGAAGAAGTCGCAAAAGCCTATGCCGATAAAAAAGGCTGGGCAAGAAAGGCTCTCATCAATATTGCAAATTCAGGCAAGTTCTCATCTGACAGAACTATTGAAGACTACGTAAGAGATATTTGGCACCTGAAGAAAGTTATTGTTGATGACAGCGAGATTAAAAACGCATAAGAGGAGTTGTTTATGACAAAAGAACAGGAAGCTACCGTTCTGGAAGCACTTGATATGTTCCGCCCGCAGTTGCAGGCAGACGGCGGTGACATGGAATTCGTCTCAATCGACGAGCAGAACCGTGTTCACTTGCGTCTCACAGGTGCTTGTGGCTCTTGCCCGATGGCACTTATGACCCTCAAAATGGGCGTTGAGCGCTATCTTAAAGATGCTTGTCCTGAAGTAACTGAGGTTGTTCAGGAACAGTAAAAAAAAGCTGATTTAGTACATTTGTGCTAAATCAGCTTTTTTTAGCGCTATTTAATTTTTTCTAGTATCGTTCGGCATTCATTTTTGAATAGTCGTCGAAGAGCTTGAGACATTCGGCACGGTCATATTCCTGTGCCGAATAAAGCCCGTCTTTTCCTTCAAAGCATTTGTAGAATTCGTCGTCACGGAATCCGATTTTGTCCGTATCGTCTACAGTGCATCCGTAGAAAACCTTCCGTATATTTGCCCAGAGAATTCCTCCTAAGCACATAGGACATGGTTCTGCAGTGGTGTAGAGTTCACAGCCAGACAGGTCGTGAGTGCCGAGATTTTTACAGGTATCCCGGATTGCTTCCATTTCGCCGTGGCAAGTTGGGTCGTGCTTGAGAAGAACCCTGTTGTGTCCCCGCCCGACGATTTTGCCGTCTTTAACGATTACGCAGCCGAAAGGGCCGCCGTCTTTGTTTTTGATACCGTCGTATGCTTCTTTTAAAGCTTCATCCATGTATTTCATACTTATGATTATATCATAAAATGCTGATTTCGGTTATTCTAATCTTGTATGAAAAATCCCTTCCTTCCAGTTTCAAAGCAAGACCTTCTCGACCGAGGCATAGACGAACCTGATTTTGTTTTTGTGTCAGGTGACGCTTATGTTGATCATGCTTCATTTGCTTCGGCTCTTTTGGGGCGGCTTCTGGAGGCAAACGGATACAGCGTGGCTATTCTGCCCCAGCCTGACTGGAAGAATGTTGAAGAATTCCGCAAATTCGGGCGGCCAAAACTCGGTTTTTTGGTGAGTGCGGGTGCCATGGACTCAATGGTTTCAAATTACACTGCCAACAACAAACCCCGAAGCGAGGATGTTTATGCCCACGGCGGAGTTGCGGGCCACAGGCCGGACAGGGCGCTTATCACTTATGTTTCAAAAATCCGTGAAGCTTACAAGGGCGTGAATGTCCTTATCGGCGGAATTGAGGCCAGCCTGCGCCGGACAAGCCACTATGATTATTGGTCAAACACCGTGCGCCGTTCAATTTTGCTTGATTCAAAGGCAGATTTGCTCATGTACGGCATGGGCGAGCACTCGATTCTGGAAATTGCGGCAAAATTGCGGGAAGGGATTCCTGCTAAGGCCATTCGAGGCGTGAGGGGAACGGTCTGGTACACGAGTAAACAGGATGAGTTGCCAGAATATCGTTTGTGGAATGGGGCTGCGAGTCAGAAAAAGGAGATTCCAGGACAAGCACAGAATGACAAAAATCTTGCCATAATGCTGCCTTCTTACGCTGAAATCTCAAAAAACACGAGCGAATGCAAAAGGCTCTTTGCTGAAAGTTACCTCGTTCAGGAGCAGAATACTGACGCGATTAACGGCCATCGCCTGATTGAGCCGGTTGATGCCCGCTTTATTGTGCAGGAGCCGGCCTCCCTCCCGCTTACGACAGAAGAATTCGATTCAATTTACGAGCTTCCTTTTACCCGAAAGTGGCATCCCATGTACGACGCTCCGGCTGAAAACGGAAAGACAGGAATCCCGGCCCTCTCCGAAGTCCAGTTCAGCCTTGTAAGCTCCAGGGGCTGTTTTGGAGCCTGCTCATTCTGTGCCATTACCTTTCATCAGGGAAGGCGCATTCAGGCTCGGAGCCACGAAAGTCTCATAAAAGAAGCAAAAATAATCACCGAAAATCCCGACTTCAAGGGCTACATTCACGATGTGGGCGGTCCTACGGCGAATTTCCGCCACGATGCATGTCGCTTCCAGAAAGAGAGGGGTGCCTGCCCCAACAAGGACTGCATGGGAACAAATCCCTGTAAGAATGTGAATGTGGATCACACGGAATATGTGGAGCTTCTGCGGAAACTGCGCTCTCTTCCGAAGGTCAAAAAAGTCTTTATCCGCTCAGGAATCCGATTCGACTACCTGATGATGGACAAGGACAAGACTTTCTTTAAGGAGCTGGTGGAGCATCACATTTCAGGTCAGCTCAAAGTCGCACCGGAACATGTTTCAAACAAACTTCTCCGCCTCATGCGAAAGAGCAGCCATGAGCTTTACGAAAAATTTGCCGAAGAGTACGCCGAATGGAACAAAAAGCTGGGTAAAAAGCAGTATCTCGTGCCCTATTACATTTGCTCGCACCCGGGAGCAGGACTTGCCGAAGCGATTGAAGTTGCCCTTTATCTCAAAAAAACAGGCTTCGTTCCCGACCAGGTGCAGGATTTCTACCCCACGCCGGGAAGTCTTTCAACCTGCATGTACTGGACAGGCCTCAATCCCCGTAACCGCCTTGAAAACGGAGAATTTGAAGAAGTTTATGTTGCCCGTGGGGCACACGAACGCCGTTTACAGCGCGCTCTCCTGCAATTCAACCGAAGGGAAAACTGGCCTCTGGTAAAAGAAGCCCTGGAAAAGGCCGGAAGAAGAGATTTGATTAAGGTTCTGCTGAAATAAATTTCTTGTGAAATCAAGAATCGAGATGTAAAATTGTCTTATGCAGATTCTCCTGAAAGACGAAAAACTTGATTTTACAAATTTTCTCTTTGTGGCTCTGATGATTTGGGTTTTCAGTGGAGTCGGCGGCTTTATCTACGAAACGATTTTCTACAAGCTGGCCTGGGGCTATTTTGTAAAAAGGGGAACAACTTTCGGCCCATGGATTCCGATTTACGGTGTGGGCGGCCTTTGCATGACTCTTTCAATCTGGCGATGGCAAAAAAATCCTCTGGCGGTCTTTTTAATCAGTTTTTTTGTCTGCGGAATTCTTGAATTCATCGTCGGCTTCCTTCTTTTCCACGGAATGAATATCCGTCTCTGGGATTACAATACTGAACCGTGGAATTTTGGTAATATTGCAGGTTATGTCTGTCTGCGTTCGGTCCTTATTTTCGGTCTTTTTGGCTTTCTTCTTTTTTATGGCGTGATTCCTACAATTCTTTCGATAAAAAATCATCTTCCAAAGTCACTTTTCCGTTTTATTTCATGTTTACTGGCTCTTGCTTTTATTGCGGACATCATCATCCACATGATTTTAAAGGGAATGAGCCATTTCTGATTTCAGTCACTGACGATTCTTCGGGCATTTTTCCACAAGTGGCTCTACTAAGAAATCTTTTTCTTTTTTCTCAAAACTTGTGATATAATTATTCTATCTTTTTTTTACTGGGAGACTTCTATGCAGATTACAGATTCTATCAAATATGTTGGTGTAAATGACCACAAAATCGACCTTTTTGAAGGTCAGTTCGATGTTCCGGCCGGTATGGCTTACAATTCTTATGCGATTATTGACGATAAAATTGCAATCATGGACAGCGTGGATGAGGATTTTGGGGAAGAATGGCTTTCAAACATCAAAAATGTTCTGGGCGGCAAAAATCCTGATTATCTCGTAGTTCATCACATGGAGATGGATCACTCTTCAAACATCAGGAAATTCATTGAGGCCTACCCGAATGCGAAAATCGTCTCTTCAAAAATGGCTTTCGTAATGATGAAGTCTATGTTCGGCGAAGATTTCGCAGACAAGCAGGTCGTCGTGGCTGAAGGTGCAAAACTGGAGCTTGGAAAACATACCCTCAATTTTGTTGCAGCCCCTAATGTTCACTGGCCGGAAGTTTTGTTCTCTTATGAATCCACCGACAAAGTTCTCTTTTCTGCAGACGCTTTCGGTAAATTCGGTGCAAATGATGTTGAAGACCCGGAAGGCTGGGCTTGTGAAGCTCGCCGTTACTACTTCGGAATCGTGGGAAAATTTGGAGCCAATGCCGCCGCAGCCCTCAAAAAAGCTGAGTCTTGCCAGATTGAGCATATTTGTTCCCTTCACGGCCCGGTTTTGCAGGGGGGTGAAGCAAAAGAAGCTGTCCGTCTCTACAATATCTGGACTTCTTACGGCGTAGAAAGCGAGGGCGTTTGTCTTCTCTATACTTCGGTTTACGGACATACAAAAGCCGTCGCTGAAAAGCTGGCCGAAATCTTGAAAGCAAAAGGCTGTCCCAAAGTCGCAATTTCCGACCTCGCCCGAGAAGACACCTACGAGTGCGTTGAAGATGCCTTCCGTTACGGAAAACTCGTTTTGGCCACAACGACCTACAACGGCGGAATTTTCCCGATAATGCGGGAATTCATCGACCATCTTACCGAGCGGAACTACCAGAATCGAAAAATCGCCTTCATCGAAAACGGCAGCTGGGCACCAATGGCAAACAAAGGAATGGCCGCCATGTTTGTAGAAAGCAAGAATATCACGATTTGTGAAAGTAAAGTCAGCGTAAAGATTTCAATGACCGCTGAAACTGTCTCGCAGCTGGAAAAACTTGCGGATGAGATATTAGCTTAGGAGCTTAATCCTAAAAATCAATTCGTAATGAAATACTTGTGCCTGAGAGAAGTGCTCTTTTGAAATTTTGCCAGGTTTCAGAAGAATCTTCATTGGCATGAGTATTTGACGGATTTGATACTGTAGAATATGAAGAAAAAGTAGTATCAAAGAAATCTTTTGTTTCATCGTTTAAAATTACAGCTGCAAACATTTTCGTTAGTTTTAGAGTTGGCGAAAAATTTTTATGAACGCTGAATTTGTATGAAGCCTCTGCAATTCCTGCAAAGATATGTGTTCCTATTGCATTTGGTAAATCAAGTTCCTCGCTGTTGGAACTTCCGTCAAAAAAAATATTTTTCTTGTATTTATATGAATAGTTCCCCGAAGCAGAATTTTGAAAGCAGAAAAAATAGATAAAATCAATGTAGAATTGAAATCCGCCTTTCTTAAATTCAAAAGAATTGCCTAGTGAAAGGAAACGAAAGTCTTCATCAATACTACCGCCAATGAATTTATATGGGAAAAGAAAATATCTTTGATTTTCAGAAGTTACCAGTGTCGTGCCTGAAAAAGAAAGGCTTGAAAAACCCAAAAAAGGTTTTATAGAAAATTTATCAGCAAAATCAAACAAAAATTCTTTTGCTAAAAATATTGCATTTAGAGAGAGCGTTGAATTTCCTACTTTTTCTTCAGAATTTGTATCTATATTGCAATGAAGATTCCCACCAAAAGTAAGAATATCAAAACCAAGTGGCAAAGAGAATTTTATTTTACCACCTAAAAAAGAAAAATCATCAGGCTTTCCGTAGAAATAGTATAAATCACCTTCTTCAAAACTTGCATTCCCTAAAATCAGATTTGCAGAAAGTCTAAAATCATTTTCAAAGATATAGAAATCCAAATCCGTTCCTAAGTTTACTGAATTACCGTTTCCATTTTTTAAAGAGAAACGAGGTTTTCCGCCAAGGATTTTTAGTTCATCTGGAATAGAAAAACTAGAAAAGCAAGTTCGAACAGTATAAAACTTCCGAGAAATTTCAAAATTAACGGAAGCAAAATTCAAATTTCCTAGCAGTTCATTATTCTCGGATTTTCCTTTGAGATAGCTTCCATCTATTTTCACATGACCGTGGTCGGTTTTAAGATTAACACCAACGCTCTCAGTGTGGAAATAGCTGGAATTTCCTTCATCGAAGAGTAGAAATCCAACACGGGAATCAATATAAGGGGAAAATGTTAAATCTTGGGAAGCTTTTATTTCAGAAAAAGCCGTCCTCATGAAAACAAGTAACATGAAGACGGCTAAAAACAAGCGTTTTTGAAAAAAACTCATTCTTATTTGATACTGTTAATAGTGAAGAGTTTAATGAATCTCATTTTATCAACAATGGCAGAATTTCTTTGAGTGTTAGCAATTCCTGTCAAAGCATTTGTAATGATATCTCTGTCTGCCATGATTCCGATGTCGTACCAGATACGTGTTCTACCATAAGAGTATGAACTTGAAGAAGAACTATACGAATAATTTTCAGCATCACTAGCTATCGTCTTTACAAATTCTTCG
Source organism: Treponema sp. UBA4326 (assembly GCA_002393835.1). Classification (GTDB taxonomy): domain Bacteria; phylum Spirochaetota; class Spirochaetia; order Treponematales; family Treponemataceae; genus Treponema_D. The sequence goes on along the minus strand of DGTW01000373.1, from coordinate 13,112 downwards.
ATGGTTGTTTCGATTTCTGTTGGGTCACTTTCTGATTTGACAGTCTTGTAACCATTCTCGCTGCTATAGCTATATGAATCTTCATATCTCTTGTAATAAATCTTGATTTTTTCTTTATCTGAACTACGCTTAATGATATCAGTGAAGTATCCTGGTGTGAAGATTTTACCAAAATCAATTCCAAATGCGGCATCGCTTGCGCTTGTTGGGAAGGTATTTGCTTTTGGACTCTGCGGAAGATAAAATACAGTTCCATTGTTCAATGCAGCTTTTGCTTTGGTTGCCCCATCAAGTAAGAATGGACCATACTCATCAATTTTATCTTTTGCAGCTTGTGGATAATTGTTTGAATTTTTGATGTCGTTGTATGTTGAAATAAGGCGAGTAAGTGCGCTCGACAACAAAGTTTTTGAAGTTGTGAGTTTTGATGCATCCCTTACAGAAAGTGTAGTTGATGTTACACAATCGTTAACAATATTTAAAATCGTATCTGCATCTTTTGTAGAATCAAAATCGACTTCGGCTGCTTTAAGATTAGCACTGAAATCATAAGAAGCAGCAAAGTTAAAAACTGCGTCACAAGCTTCAAGGGCAGCTGTGAGTACATTCATCTCTGGTTTTCCGAAATCTACCGGATCTTCACCTAGAATTTTTGTGAGTTTCAAATTTGCGATGAATTCTGCATCGAGTGTAGCAGTCCCTGTTCCAAGTGAATCAACAATAGCTTTGATAGTCTCGGTTTTTGAATGGATTACGCTTAGAAGTTTATCAATTGTATTGTTGAAACCGTTATCACAGTTTGTTACGACATTTGCATAAAGAAGGTAAAGCCAAGTTTTGTAAGTCTGTGTCGTTTTTACAAGCGAATCCTGATAGTAATCTGTTGATTTTACCCATTCAGGAATTGCAAGTTCTGGAACATATACTGCCTTACCAAGAAGAGATTTCCTGTAGTGGCTAGAGGTCATATTGTAGCGATATGAGCTATATTTAGCTTCTATAAAGTTCTCTGCAAATTTAGTAATACAATCGTATTTACCTGCAAAATAATTTCCTTCATTTGAAAGTGAGTAATTGTTTATAGTTCCATTACTAGACGACCAAGTTCCGTTTGTATTTTTATATGAATAATAAATATAGTCACCAGACCAAGAAGTCGTTTCTGTGCCGGTTAAGCGAACATAAGAACCAGATTGTGATTTTGTTCCATCAGAATCGTACAAATAATCTGCAATGGCTTCTTGTGCTTGTGAGTAAAAAGATTTTGTATCTATAAAATTGTAATAGGTATTATAACTATATTTATCATTACCGAACGGAATAAGATATTTACCGTTTGAATCAGGTACGATATTTGATAGATAGTAGACTTCCTTCATCATTGAGCTATATGCATAATATTGAACCCAATCACCATCATATAAGGCATAAGCATTCCATGGATACAGATTAGAAGACGAATATGAATCGGTTGGAGTTGCAGAAACTCTGATATAAGAACCTGTTGAGTTTTTCTCAAATCGTTCTGCGGAAATACTTTCGTATTTCGGATAGTTCTTGAACCATGAAGTGTTAAAAATTGCGTTTGGTGTTGCTGGGTAATCCGTGATTCCCAAATCGTTTTTTATAATATCAGCAACGGTTTTATCCGTACTGAGCAGGGCAAGCTCTGTGAGAGCGTAATAAATTTTTGTCTCATCGGTTTGTTCCTTTGCGTATGCAGAACGGAATTTTGAAAGAGTTTTATTGTAATCCCCAGCGTTAAGCGCAGTATATGCTTCACTTATGAGATTTGCTGATGATTTATCCTTGTCGGAAACAGGAACATCGATTCCGTTTATGGTTGTGGTCTCTTCTTCTGTTAATGAAGGGTCTTTTTCGCCACCTGTTGAACCAGAACCTTTTTCATTCGTCGGAGTTTTAGTGTCATCATCACTATTTGAGCATGATGGTAACGAAAAACTAATTGGAAGCAGAACACATAAAAGTGCGAGCTTTTTTAGGATTGTAATTTTTTTCATAAAATTCTCCCGTAAAATTATTTAAGAAAACTCAAATCAGATATAAGAACCTGATTAGGTAATCATAACCTATAAAGGTAATTTAAAACAAGATAAAACCTAAATAGGTAATAATCATAGTATGAGTCCGTTTTGGAAGAATGTGAATGATGAATTACAATATCAAGGCATGAACATAAAAACTCTTTCAGTTATTACAGGAATTCCATATACAACAATAACAAACGGCAAAAATCGCCCAGATAGTATTCCTTCTGCAGATGTAGCGATAAAGATTTCAAAAGCCTTGAACAAATCATTGGAATGGCTTCTGGGTGAAAGTTCAGTTTTGCCAAAAACTCCCAATAATCCAGAAAACAGTGATAAGACTTTGCAGGAACTAAACTTATATCATAAATATGAACGAATGATTTCAGCGCTGGAAATGTGTTCAGTGCGTACTCAAGAAGCGGTCATAAATATGGCATTGGCAATCAGTGAAAAATAACATTTTGCTTTTTCCTAATTCTGATGTAAAATCGTCTATAAAAATGGAGAAAATTGCATGAACAATTTCACTTTCTACGCACCGACGAAAGTTGTGTTTGGTAAGGGCACTGAATCTCAGGTTGGTGCTCTTGTAGCAGCACAGGACTGCAAAAAGGTTTTGCTTCATTATGGTAGTGGCAGCGTTAAAAAGACAGGTCTTCTAGACCGTGTAAAAAAGTCGCTTGATGAGTCTGGAATTTCTTATGTTGAGCTTGGCGGTGTCGTGCCTAATCCACGCTTGTCTCTCGTTCGTGAGGGAATCGCTCTCTGCAAAAAGGAGGGCGTGGATTTTCTTCTGGCTGTGGGCGGTGGTTCTGTAATCGACAGTGCAAAGGCGATTGGCTATGGCTGTGCAAACGATTTTGATGTCTGGGATATTTTTGAGCGGAAGAATCAGCCGAAAGCCTGTCTCCCGGTTGGCGTAGTTCTTACGATTGCGGCTGCAGGAAGCGAGATGAGTAACAGTGCGGTAATCACCAATGAGGACGGATGGAAAAAGCGTGGTAGCAATTCCGACACATGCCGTCCGAAATTTGCAATTATGAATCCTGAGCTTACAATGACTTTGCCTGAGTATCAGACAATGTGCGGCTCAACAGACATTCTAATGCACACGATGGAGCGATATTTCACAAGTCAGGGAAACATGGAGCTTACTGATTCAATCGCAGAAGGCCTCATGCGAACCGTGATTTCAAATACAAAAATTTTGCTCAAAAATCCGAAAGATTACGACGCCCGGGCTGAAATCATGTGGGCAAGCAGTTTGAGCCATAATGACTTGACGGGCCTTGGTAACGGCGGGAACGACTTTGCCAGCCATCGATTGGAGCATGAGCTTGGCGGAATGTTCGATGTCGCACATGGGGCAGGCCTGGCTGCAATCTGGGGAAGCTGGGCCCGCTATGTTTACAAGGAATGTTTGCATCGATTTAAGAAATTTGCCCTTAATGTCTGGAATGTTCCGAATTCCGGTTCTGATGAAGAAATTGCCCTCAAAGGAATCGAGGCTATGGAGAATTTCTACCGGGAAATCAAAATGCCGACGAATATGAGGGAGCTCGGAGTTACACCGACGGACGAGCAAATTGACGAGCTTGCCAAAAAGTGCGCAATCGCAACAGGCGGTCATGTCGGAAGTGCAAAAGTTCTTTATGAAGATGACATGCGGGCGATTTTCATTGCAGCGAAATAAGGGTAGAGTGGGCTGCGAGCAAGGCATCACTTGACCAGTCAATCATTCAGGGGATATGATTTATTCATTATGAAAAAATTATTATCCCTTGTATTCACTTCAATTTTTAGCCTTTCTGTGCTTGTAGCCCAGGATTTTTACACTGTAAAAGCAGCTGCTCCAAACGGAGCACCGGCTCTTTCGCTTGCAAGTTTGGCAGAAAAAAATCCCGAGAATTACACTTTCGTTGCGGCTGACACAATTTCAGCGGAATTCGTAAACGCAAAGTCTGATTTTGTTATTGCTCCAATCAATGCAGGTGCAAAACTTTACAAAATGGGCAAATCAAGCTACAAACTTGCAGCTGTCGTTACTTGGGGAAATCTTTATTTTGCCTCACAAAAAAAGAATTTTAAGCTCAAGAACATCAATAAGGGCGAAATCACGCTTTTTGGTGAAAATACAATCAATTCTTCCATCGCACTCGCATCTCTGGAAAAAAACAAAATCACCCCAAAAACTATCAATTACCTGGCAGGGGCTGCAAACACTCAGGCATTGCTTCTTTCTGATGCAAATGCCATCGTTCTTACGGCAGAACCAGCTTTAACAGCTGCAAAAATCAAAAATCCGAAAATCACTGCTTACCCTCTAAATGAGCTTTACAAAAAGGCGACAGGCTTTGACGGATTTACTCAAGCTGGTCTTTTCGTAAAGGCAGAAACAATTGAAAATCATCCTGAGGCCGTAAAAGAATTCCTCAAACTTGCTGAAGAATCTTGCTCAAAATGTACAAGCGATCTTCCTTCTGTTGTAAAGGCTGCTGTCGCTCTTGAAATTCTTCCAAACGCAAAAGTTGCAGAAAGCGCAATTCCAAATTGTGCAATCCGCTTTATGTCGTCAAAAGAAGCAAAAGTCCAGGTTGAAACTACAGCAAACATCGACTTAAAGCAGTTCGGTGGAGCCATTCCGGCTGACGATTTCTACTATGGAGAATAAAAAAGCTTCGGACACGCTTATTTTCTGTCTCGGAATCCTTCTTATCGCCATACTGATTCAGATTCTTGGAGTGGCTAAGGGGGATTCCCTTGTTTTTCCCAGTGTTATTGAAATTTTACGGTCTTTTTTTCATCTTCTTTGCATTCCTAAAACTTACAATCTGATTTTTACCACGCTTTTCCATCTTTTTGTTTCATTAATTGTTTCTTCCCTGATTGGGATTTTTCTTGGGGTTCTTGAAGGGCTTTTTCCTTTTTGTCGCAAGGTGTTTACGCCGCTGATGATTATGCTCCGCTCGATTCCAATGATTGTCCTTGTGGTGATTATCATGGTTCTTACGAATTACGGCCGAGTTCCTTACATAGCCGCCAGCATGATTCTTGTTCCTCTGATTAGTGAAGCTACGGCAGAGGGTTTTTTGAGAATTGACAGGGAGCTGATAGATGTCTACAAGCTTTTCACGAATTTCAACATAAGGGTGCTTTTTTCAGTTTATCTTCCCTTGATGGCGGGTTATCTCAAGCAGGCCTATGTAAACGCTGTTGGAATGGGAATTAAAATTATCGTTACGACGGAATATCTCGTTCAGACAAAAAATTCCTTGGGCAAAGCGATTTATTCCAGCGCTTATTTTAATGAATATGCTGAAATTTACGCTTATGCCCTCATTATGATTTTAATTGTTATCCTGCTGACGAAAATTCCCATGCTGATAATGAAGAAAAGCCTAAGTAAATAAAAATTCAAAAGCCGCAGGGTAAAAACTTTTAGTCAGCCATGTTTTTATATGCATCGAAAGTTGCGAGCATTTTTTCGTCTTGAGTTTTGTCGAGAAGTGAAACTACGACAGTGAACAAAAGACAAATTGCAAATCCCGGCAAGATTTCATAGAGGCCGAAAATCGGGTGAACAGAAGCCGGAATATTGTGCCACAAGATGACGGCAACGAATCCCGTGATAAGACCTGCAATCGCACCTTTTGCGGTCGTTTTTCGCCAGTAAAGGGCGATAAGAACCAGAGGTCCGAATGTAGCGCCGAATCCAGCCCATGCGTAAGAAACGAGACCGAATATTGAAGAATTTGGGTTGAGGGAAAGCAAAAGACCGACCAGAGCGATAAGGAAAACCATGAAGCGGCTTGCGTTCAAAACTGTTTTTTCGTCTGCATTTTTGTTGATGATTCCCTTGTAAATGTCCTGAGCGACGGCACTTGAAGCCGCAAGAAGCTGAGAGTCAGCTGTAGACATTGAAGCGGCCAGAATTGCGCAGAGGAAGATTCCACCGATGAAGGCCGGGTACATTTTGAGCATTGTCGCACTGAAGACTGTCTCAGCGTCTCCAAACTGAGTTACGCCGTTGACAACGATTTCTTCGCTTCCGGTTCCCAAAAGAATACCGTGTTTCAAAAGATAAGCCGTTCCCATTGTACCAATCATGAATGTTCCGACATAAGAAATGACCATCCAGACGGTGCCGATTCGGCGTGCTTTTGAAATCTCGTCATTTGAGCGGATGCCCATGAAGCGTACGATGATGTGAGGCATACCGAAATAGCCAAGGCCCCAGGCAAGGGCAGAAATAATTGACATTCCCTTGAAAGAAGCGTTTCCTTCAAATGCCTTTCGGATATTCTCGCCAAAATCGTTTGCAAGTGCCCGTGCATCGAAAGACTGAACCTGAGCGATTGCCTCAGCCGGTCCGCCCAAAGCGAAAACAGCGACTGCAGCAGAAATGACGAAAGCCACGAAAATCAATGTTCCCTGAACGAAGTCAGTGGTACAGACAGCCGTGTAACCACCGGTGATTGTGTAGCACAAAATTACAACGAGGCCGATTGCAAGGCCAGCATGGTAGGGGAGGCCGAAAACCGAATTGAAGAGCTTTGCACAGGCAACGAAGCCCGAAGCAGTGTAGATTGTGAAGAAGAAGACAATCAGAACGACCGAAACGATTGAAAGGATGTGTGATTTGTCGTTGAAACGGTTAGAGAAGAATTCCGGGATTGTGATTGAGTCACCGAAAGAAATAGAGCATTTGCGCAAAGGTTTTGCAACAAAAAGCCAGTTGAGGTAAGTTCCCACGATAAGGCCAAGGGCAGTCCAGAAAGTCTCTTTTACGCCACCCAGGTAGCACAAGCCAGGAAGACCCATCAAAAGCCATGCAGAAGAATCCGAAGCCTCTGCAGAGAGAGCCGTGACCCAGGGCCCGACTTTTCGCCCGCCAAGGAAGAAGTCCGACGAGCTGTTGTTTTTGTTGGCATTACGAAGGCCGATGTAAATCATAAAGCCCAGGTAAAGCACGAATGCTGCGATTTTTGCAATCATTACAGAATCCATTTTGATTCTCCTTTTTTAATTTGTTGATGGGAAAGATTTTAGAGGAAAGAAGAAAAGATTTAAAGGGGCAGGACCGTAAGTCAGGAAAATGGGGAGAAGACTCTCCCCTGGCGTACACTTCGTTGTCCGCCACCCCTCTCTGCGGGGGACACCCCCGCAACGCCCCCTGTGGGTTAGTTCAAATCGCTTGCCGAAAGTTTACCTACGCCGGCATTTTCCTGAACGTAAGTTTTAGCGTCGTCTGCTGATTTTGGAGTCCAAGAATATGGCGGAACATACGATGTTGCTGAAGCTCCGACCGGATTTGTACAACTTGTGAAAGTATTGTCCTTGTTTACCCAATATCCAGTACTTGTTGCATCATCGTTGTTGTAGTATCCGATTGGAGTTTTCAAATTTTCGAATGTATTATAATCAATGTAGATTTCACTTCCAGCACGGCAGTTAATACCTGTTGACTGAACATTAGAATCTTTATACATTTCAGTCGAAGTTGTTTCAGAAACAAAATAGCTGTTAAAGATATGTGCTTTTCCCCAACGGAAGAGCGGCTGTCGGGCATTGATATTTTTCCAGTAGTTGTTCACGAAAGTAATTCGCATATCGCTATCTGTTGCACCAGTCGTTGTGTTTTTGTTTGGAGCAGAGTCTCCCGAAGAGCAAAGACAAGCCTTGTAATGGTCGTGGAAGTAGCAGTTTGAAATTGTAATCCATGTTGAGCCGTTTTTGATATCGAGAAGTCCATCATAGAAATCTTTCTTCCATTTTGTGATACCGTCAGCGGATGTATCTTTTGCATAGTAGTTATGACCAGAAGTGATTGCGTTTCCGTTCAAATCCTGTGGAGTTAAGTGAGACTGGAATTCACAGTGGTCAACCCAGACATGAGTTGCGGCGTTCAAAGAGAGAGCATCATCTGCACCGCTCTTTGTATATCCGTCCCAGCTGATAACTTCGCCGAATACCATGTTACGGATAATTACATTTTCGCCACCAACTACAAATTCAATATTTCTCAAACGCCCCTGATTTGTAGCGTCACCGTAAATTGTTTTATTTGACCCAACATCAACTTTTACGCTTAAAAGAGGATTTGCCTGAGAAGATGTGTCTATTGTTCCGCTGATTGTGATGATTGCAGGTGTGTCAGAAGAAAGCAAAGTTTTGTATGTTGATGTAAGCTGTTCGTATGTTGAGATTGTGACTTTGTTTGCTTCTGTTGCTCCTGCACCGCCAGAGATTGTGTATTTAGCATTCGCATTGTCTGCTGTGAGGGTTGCATATCCAACCAAGTCACCTGAAGCGGTATATCCTTCTGGAATAAAATGTGCGAAAAGATTTGTGCTTTCAGAAATTGTCTTTGTATAAGGATTTGTTGTAGTACCATCAGACCAGCACTCGAATTTCCAGCCGTCGTTTGGTTTAGCATTGAATGTAACAGAAGTTCCTTCTGCAACATTTGTTTCTGTTACAGAACTTTCAACAGAACCAGCGGTTTCGTTTTCAGAAGCGTAAGAGAGCGACACATACTTTGTGGTGTCTGTTCCGTAGTCGATTCCTTTGCCGATTACAATGAGATAATCAACATAATTAAGATAACAATTTGCATCTGTAACGGCAGTTGTGGTTCCGTCTGAAGCAGTAAAAGTCCAGCTTGGCGAACCTGTGATAATAATAGAGTTTGAACCTTTTTTAAGGGAAACGTTTTCAAGGTATGTTGTATCTTTCCAGTTGTCAGAAGTACACCTATCTTTTTTTACTTTCACATCGGTGGTCATTTGAAGAGGGGCACTTTCATTTAAGACCTCTCCGTTTACAGAAACCAACGCCGCTCTTCTGCGAATTATCTCTGTAGCTAAGTAATGAATTGCAATTTTTGCATCTGTAATATCGTTTTTAGCAGAAACTGTATAAACGATAGTTCCATTTGCTATTGTACCACCATCCAAATAACCTGAACCGGAATAACCTGGAAAGTCTGTACTTTTTGAAAAAGTCGAACTCACAAACCCAGTTCCGCCTTCCTGAATTTTAAGCGTGGTTGTTCCATCTGTGTTTGATTCTTTTTCACTTGTGTTAGGTTCGCTTTCTGTTTTTGAGCCTGAAGAATCACTGGCATCGTTTGAACAAGCCGTAGTGCCGAAGACAAATGCAAGGGCTGCAAATAGCCCCACATATTTTTTAATTTTTTTCATAAAATCTCCTTTTATAGTTTTTTGTTTTGAAATGTATGAATTTTCCTAAAATTTAACTTTTAGGAAAATATCGTTATATTCTATCATTTTAAAGCAGAAATTGTCGAGTTTTCTTCAATAGAAAAGCAAAATTCTCTTTAATCTTTGAGCCAATAGTTTTATAATTGACTAATATTTCTAAGTCAGGAGAAAAAAATGAAAAAATTTTTAGCTGCAAGTCTTGCTTTGTTGGCAAGTCTTTCACTTTCTGTTTTTGCTCAGGATGCTGCCACAGCAAAACTTGAAAAAACAGAAGCAGTCGTAGCAAAAGACATCGCCGTGCCAGACGCAAGCGGTCTTTCACGAATCTTTGTTGTTGGTGACTCAACAGCTTCACCTTTCAACGATCCTTACTATATTCCGCGCTACGGATTCGGTACAAAACTTCAGGATTATCTCGATCCTGCAAAAGCCGAAGTCGTAAATCTTGCTGTAAGTGGCCGTTCTTCAATCAGCTTTATTTCTGATCCAGGCTCAGCAAAGAACTATGAGCTTCTCAAAGCAAACATCCGCAAAGGCGACTACCTCATCATTGCTTTCGGTCACAATGACGAAAAGCTGGAGACAGAGCGCTACACAGACCCAAACATGGGCAAAGACGATGCTGGCTCATTCATGAACTCACTCTATGTCAACTATGTCAAACTTGCTCAGGATGCCGGTGCAACACCAATTCTTGCAACTCCAATCGTTCGATACAGCCCAAAAGGTGAATATTCAGGTTCTGTAGTTCACATCACTACTGGCGACGACAAATTCCCGGGCGGTGACTATCCGGAAGCCATCCGTGACCTCGGAAAAGAACTCAACATCGTTGTCGCAGACCAGACAGCTAACACAAAGGCCCTCTACGAAAAACTTGGTGAAGAAGCTACAAAACTTCACGCAATGACTGGCTCAAAAGCCGCTTCACTCGATACAACTCACTTGAATGCTTATGGTGCAGCAGTAGTCGCAAAAATGCTCGTTGAGGACATTGCTTCGAAAGACGCAAACTTCAAATCATTCCTTGTTGCAACTCTTCCTGAGCCAAAATATGACCTCAATGCTCTCAAAAACCCTGATTATGTAGAGCCTGGTTATGGCGCTCCAACAGAGAAAAGCTCAATCTTCACCACAAAAGAGCCATGGTGGGGTTCTGCATTTGGTAACATTGGTGGTGCAGGAAAGGCCGCCGATCCTAAACTTTACGAAATCGAAGAGACCGACACCGGCGTAATCATGCATTCTGGCGAAAAGAACGGTGGAAAAGACACTGGTAAAATCGCTTCTTCAGAAGACGGAATCTTGTTCTACTTCCAGAAATTGCCAATCGACAAAGACTTCACTCTCAAAGCTACCGCAAAAGTTCTTAATGTTAAGTCAAACAATCAGGTTTCATTCGGTCTTATGGCTCGCGACAATGTTATCATTGATGACAGCATTGCCGGAATCAACAGCAACTATGTTGCGGCTGCTCCTCTCAAAATCAAAAATGAAGAATGGACTGCAGGTTTTGCCCGAATCGACACTGTATTGAACGAAAACCCACATGTAGTTGAATCAGTTCCTGCAAAAGACACTGTTGTAGACCTTTCAATCGTCAAAAAAGGTGCTGAATTCACAGTCAAATACGGAAAGGAAGAGCCTGTAACATATTCTCCAAATCTCGCAGAATATGACAAAGACAACATGTATGTTGGTCTTTTCACTTGCCGAAACGCTTATGTTGAGTTCACAAACATCGTTCTTGACTATGACGGTGCCGGTTCATCAGCTGGCGGCTCAAAACTCCCACTCATTGTCATCGTGGTTGTTGTTGTCGCTGCAGCCTGCTGTACTGGACTGGTTCTCAAAAAGAAGAAGAACGCATAATTTTATTGAATTTCTGGGCGCCACCGCCTAAAGGCGGTCGGGCTTTCCACACTTCCGCTGACGCTCCATACCGCTTTGCGGTACGCCTTCGGCGGTGTTCCAATCCCTCACGCATGGTGCTGTGGGGGATTTTTTTAAGGCTTAATTAGTGAGGAAAAATGTGAAAAAATTGATATTGGTATTTTTGACTATAATGGGACTGTCGGTTACAGGGGGAAATATTTTTGCTGAGAAAAGAACTTACTCCTTTGAAAATTTGATTTTCAAAAACTTGAAAGAACAAGGTATCGAATTTTATGATTCTGCCATTGGAGAAAAACAATCTACCTCTTTGGAAAAACTCGCTGGTGGTCAAGGTGCGAAATATATTCAAACTGGAGATACAAAATTAAAAGATGTAGTTTTGCATACTTCTGAAAAACACAGCGATTTTGGTTTTTTCTTCCATAATTTTAAAACAATATATTTAAGCTGGCTTGGCTCCGGACTAAGACGTGATTTAAGCGAAAAAGCTCCAGAATTAGAAAATGAAGCATTCTCATATATTGAAGTTCCTGTTGCTGGAAAAGGAACGCTGACCGTTGTATATCATATTTTAAATGTTAAAGATAAGTCAAAAACATCTGATAATCAGCAGCTTGCGGTTTATAATCAAAATGGCGAACGGCTAGGTGAAGTTCATAATATTGATTTTGTGAATTCAAACGGAGGTGACGAACATACCTTAAAGGTTCCGATTTCTGAAGAGTCTATATCCGCACGAATTTATTTTTCAAAGAACTACAAAAAAGATGAAAAAAAACCTTTGGGAACATTAGCAATTACTTCCATTATTTTCAAAACTGAAAAGTAACTCTAAAAAGCATACATTGAAACAGCCCCCGAATTGTGATATAATTTTTTCGTTTGTGTGAAAATTACACAGACTAATCCATTTTGGGGGCTTTTATGAAGGTCGTTGTAATCGGTGCTCAGTGGGGCGACGAAGGAAAAGGAAAGATTGTTGATTACCTGGCAGAAGACGCTAAATATGTCGTCCGCTATGCAGGCGGTCCGAACGCAGGTCACACAATCGTTGTAGATGGCAAACAGTTTGCTCTTCATCAGGTTCCGTCTGGAATCCTTTACCCGAACAAATCAGTTTTCCTCGGAGCCGGTATGGTTATCGACCCGGAGGCACTTTTCAACGAGCTTCAGATGCTCAAAGACAACGGAATCGACTGGGAAGGCCGGGTTTTCATTTCTGACCGTGCCCACATCATTCTTCCGGGCTACCGACAGATGGATAAAGACCGCGACGCAAGCCGCAAACGCCCAATCGGCACAACTGGCCGCGGAATCGGCATCGCATATTCAGAAAAGGCTCATCGCGATGGTCTCCGTCTTGCAGACTTGGACTGGCCGGAGAAAATGGCAGAGTTTGAGGGCGAAAACCTCGAATATCTCAACAAATACAAAGACAAGCTTATCGAAATGCGCGTCGATTTGACGGCAAAAATGTACGAATACCGCAACGAGAACATTCTCTTTGAGGGTGCTCAGGGTGCAATGCTGGACATCGACTCAGGAACATATCCTTATGTTTCATCAGGAGCTTCATGTTCAGCAGGCGCTGCAACAGGCTGTGGTATCGGTCCAAAAGACCTGGACAAAATCCTCGGCGTTTTCAAGGCATATCAGACACGAGTCGGAAACGGCCCGATGCCAACAGAGTTCAACAACGAAAGCGAAGGCGAGCTTTGCGAATATGTCCGCAAAACTGGCCGTGAATATGGCGTAACAACAGGCCGTGCCCGCCGCTGTGGTTATCTTGACCTGGTTGCTCTCCGCTATGCCTGCATCACAAACTCAATCGATTCTTTGGTTCTCACTCACCTCGACATTTACGACACATTCGACGAAATCGAAGCCTGTATCGCATATGAAATCGATGGAAAGGTTGTCACTGACTTCCCGGCAAGCGTTC
>DGTW01000250.1 GCA_002393835.1 Treponema sp. UBA4326 | reverse complement strand
GATCAGGCAAAAATCATCGCTTTCAATGCGGAGCTAGAGGCTTCCAGTGCAGGTGAGGCTGGCCGCAACTTCCATATCGTTGCCACTGAGATTCGCCGGCTGGCAGACGGAATCATCGACGGAACCAAGGAAATCAAGGAAAGAATTACGGAAATTCAAAAAAGCTCTGACAATCTTATCCTTGCCTCTGAAAGCGGAACCGAGAAAATTCAGGACGGTGTCGAGAGCGCAAAGAGCCTTGAAGAGCGATTTTCAAATATCCGCCAGGCTTCCGAAAGCACTGCAGACAGCGCGGAAAAAATCACTACCATTATCAAGCAGCAGGCTGTAGCCAGCGAGCAGATTCTTCTTACACTAAGGCAAATTTCCGCAGGCGTAGAGAATTTCTCTTCAGCAACGGAGCATATTTCCCAGGTTTCTGAGAACCTCAAAGGCATCGCAAGTGCTTTGAGTACGAAAAAAAGGGCGGGCAAAAAAAAGCCGTCGCCTGAAGCGGAGGCCAAGGCATGAACGAAGAGATAATCGACAAAATTGCTAGCAAGGACGGTGAGAAAACAGAGGTCATCGAAGAGAAAAAAATGGTGACCTGGCTGGTCTTTTCTGTCGCAGAAAAAAAATATGCCGTGAAATCATCAGAGGTACTTGAGATTATCCGTGATGTCTCCGTTTACAAACTGCCCTTCATGCCGGACTACATTGAGGGCGTGCTTAACAGGCGGGGTGATCCTTTTACTGTAATAAATCCACGCTCTCTGATTGGCGACACAGAGACGACTCCTCCCGATGTTCCTCTTTTTTTGATATTCAAACGGAGTGATGACCAGCTTTCGATTCATATTTCTGACATTTTATTTTTTGCAGAAATAGAAGAGGACGGCTTGAACCAAATCCCCGAAAAAAACGAGGAGGGCTTTTTTCTGGGAACAATAGCCTATAAGGACGAGGAAATTCCCGTCATAAATCCAAATGCATTTGAAATTCTAATAAGGAAAGACCTTGGAAGCGCTTGATTATTTTACCTGCATAGCTTATGACACGGTGGATTTTCTCATTCAGAGCAAGTATGTCGTTTTCGGGCTATACCTTGCCGTGGAAAAGGGCGAAAGAAGTATTATCTTCAACCGGGAGCAGCTTCCTCATGTGAATATAGGTTTCTTCCTGGAAAAGGCTTTTGTCTGCAAGTCAAGGGAGGATTGTAACACGGTCCTGATTATGCGAAGGTCGGATTTTCCTGAGTCTGTGCAGGAGCAGATTCAAAAATATACGGGGACTGATTTTCCTGCCAGTGGAAATTTTGCCATTTCAGTTAACAGTCTGATTTCAAGCAAGGCTCTTGATATTTCTTCACTTCACCTGATTCCAAAAGGCATAAGGAAGGTTCAGGAGAAATGCGGGGTTGTGGCTATTGCCTTTGCTTCGGGTGAAAAAAAGAATGAGTTCAGGAGGCAGATTCTTTTGTCGCCGGATAATCTTCTGCAAAGGCTTTTTGCTGGCCAAAAAGAGGGGGAAAAATGAAGGTTATTATTGCCGATGGTTCTGCCGTCGTGCGGACCATACTGGAGCAGGGGCTGGACGCTTACTCTGACATAAATATTATCTCTTTCGTATCCAACGGAAGAAAACTCATTGAATCCATTGAAGACGAGAGACCGAATGTGATTATTTCGGGACTGGATATGTCTGATTCGTCCGAAAAAGAAAATCTGCGTCTAATTTCCCTGGAAAAGCACCTGCCTGTAATCCTTCTCTCTGACTCAAACAATGCGGTCGAGAATTATCCAAATCTTTTTCTACTGAATAAACCAAAACTTTCTGACTATAAGCAGGATTTTTTCGACTCTCTGGTCAATCATTTGAGGGCAGCGGCTGTGTCCGACATAAAAAATCCTTCAGAAAAAGCCTCGAAATTCAAGATTCTCTGCATTGGAGCCTCCACAGGCGGTCCTTCTGCCGTAATGAAAGTCCTTTCTTCGCTTGGCTCGGACTTTCCCTTGCCCATTCTCTACACACAGCATATTGATGTCGGAGCAGACAAAAACATGGCGGAATGGTTTTCAAGCACCTGCCACAATATTAAGGTCAAGCTTGCGGAAAATGCTGAGATAGCTCAGTCAGGTGTCGTCTACATTGCGCCTGCTGACAAACATCTCGTCATCGATTATGTAAAGGCAAATGGAAATCCCGTACTAAAACTTTCCGATGAAGAGCCAGAGAGATTTTTGCGGCCCGCCGTCAATAAGCTTTTCCGAAGCGCCGCAAAATTCTACAAGAGCAACTGTCTCGCAGTCTTGCTGACTGGGATGGGATCCGACGGTGCGGACGGCTGCAAGGCCGTTTGTGATAATGGCGGCTGGACGATTGCCGAGGACAAGTCAACTTGTGCTGTTTTCGGAATGCCGCAGGCAGCCATAGCCCTGGGCGGAGCAAGGGAAATTCTCCCTCTCCCCGAAATTTCAAAGCGAATTTTGGAGCTTGTGGGAAAATGAGTCAGAATCCTTTAGTCATAACTCAGGAAGAATTTGAATCTTTCCTCACGAT
This sequence comes from Treponema sp. UBA4326, assembly GCA_002393835.1. Classification (GTDB taxonomy): domain Bacteria; phylum Spirochaetota; class Spirochaetia; order Treponematales; family Treponemataceae; genus Treponema_D. The sequence goes on along the minus strand of DGTW01000250.1, from coordinate 9,857 downwards.
TTTGAAGAATCGCACCGGCATTGTCCCGCGGGCCAGCCACAGGGACGGTATAAAGGCCTACATCGAAAAGAAAATGGCCGAAAAGAAGCTGTCTGTTATTACTTTCAAAAATGAACTCCTTGTAAATGAAGGCCTTTTTACGGAGCTGGTCAACGAAAGCACGGTGAACGAAACTTATTTTTTCAGGGAAGAAAGGCAGTTTGCGCTTTTAAGAGACAAGATTTTCCCAAGCTGGAAGAAAGATTTTGCTCCTGCGAGAATAAAAATCTGGAGTGCGGCCTGCTCATACGGCGAAGAGGCCTATTCACTTGCTTTGCTTGCAAAGGCTGCTGGCTTGAATGCCTCGGTGTTAGCAAGCGATATCAATTCCATCGTGCTGAATCACTGCAAAAAGGGTATTTTCTCAGGCTCCTCAATAAGGCCCGTGGACGGTCTGGCTTTTCAGGATTTACTTTTGCCTTACAGAAAAGACGACATGAGCATTGAGTTTGACGAGCAGATAAAGGCTTGCATAAAAACTCAAAAAATCAACCTTTCGACAATGGACTTGCCAGAGACCAGCCTTTTTTTACCGAAGAATCAGAACATCATTTTTTTAAGGAATGTGTTTATATATTTCAATCCGGAGCTCAGGGCAAAGATTTTGCATACGATAGCCGAAAAATGCCTTGCAGACGGAGGCCTCCTCTTCGTTTCTGTGAGTGAGATTGCCCAGTTGGGAAGAGAACTCGTGCCTCCTTCTCTGGAAAAAGTCGTTGACGGAAGTGTTTTTTATTTCCGCAAAAAGGGAGAGAAATCGAATGTCTGAGATTTCATCTGATATTATCGAAAGCTTTGTCAGTGAAGTCAGGGAACTCCTGGAGACTTCACGAAAAGACATAATAAATTTAAAAGTGTCTCACAATGACGCCCAGACCCTTGCTAACTTGCTTCGGAATCTGCATACGATAAAGGGTAATGCCCGTATGCTCGGTTTCTCGACGATTGAAAAGCTGGCCCATGCAATCGAAGACATTTATAAAAGCGTCAAGGACGGACAGGTCAAGAATACAGACAGGCTGGTCAGGCTTGCCTTTTCGGTTGCGGACAAAATCAGCGAATCAGCAGTTCTCATCAGTAAAAAGGGCAGTGATGAGCAGAACATAGACCTTTACCTGCAATATTGCGACAAACTTGCGGCGGGAGAACTGATTGACATTGAAGCCTTCCTGGATGAGATAAAGCGGGAAAAAGGCGAATATGTCGATGAGGATGATGATGACGAATTCAGCGAGAATGTGAGTGAAATCCAGTCTATCAGGATTAAGCTGTCCCGGGTAAACGAAATCATCACGGCCTTTGACTCTATGATTACTAGGGAATTTCACCTAAAGCATCAGCTTGGAGAACTCCAGAAATTTGAGGAAGAAAGCGGCAACCACGAGCTTTCAAAACTCCGCAAGCAGTTTGAGGCAGACATTTTTGCCCTTGAGAATTCCATTTTCAGCGTTCAGGAGCAGGTTTTCGACCTGAGGATGCTGCCCATAGGAATTGTATTGAGGCCGCTTGAAAATACTATTGCCCTTGAGGCCATGAACCTAAAAAAGAAGGTAAAGTGCGAGATTCCTTCCACTGATATTGCCATCGACAAAGTGATTCTGGAAGAATTGGGCGACATTCTCATGCACCTAACCAGAAATGCCCTGGATCACGGCATTGAAAGCCCGGAAGAGCGTCTTGCACAGGGAAAGGACGAGGAAGGAAAAATCAGCATAACATGTAGCCGTGAAGCAAAGCACATTGAGCTTAGGATAAGTGATGACGGAAGGGGGCTGGATTACGATAAAATTCGTTCCAAGGCCTCTAAACTCTATCCTGAGCGGCTTGAAGAAATCAAAAAAATGACTGACAGGGAGCTTTCTCAGTTTCTCTTCCAGTCGGGTTTTTCTACGATGGACAGCGTAACCGAGCTTTCTGGACGAGGAGTTGGCCTTGATGTGGTCTGGTCAAATGTGGAGAAAATCAAGGGAAGAATAAAAATCGAAAGTGAAGCCGGCAAGGGAACTACTTTCATACTTCATTTCCCGCTTTCTCTGTCAACCTTGCAGGGTCTCTTCGTATTCTCAAACGAGGACAAGTACCTTATTCCATCTCAGCATATCGCTGACATCATCTACCGCAAAAAAAGCGAGTACATCAGCCTGCAAAACCAGAACTACATCAAGCTGGAGGGGCAGCTCATACCATGCTTTTCACTCTCGACCCTTTTTGAGCATCAGAAAGTCAGCTATTCCGGTCATTCTAGCTATGCCCATGATTCGGACTCAATCCTTATCGCAGAGTACATGGAGCAGAGAATCGGCATCATAGTTGACGAGGTGCAGCAGTTTGTCTCTCTGGTTGTAAAACCTCTTCCCAAGGCTTTCCGAAATTTTTCAATATTGCAGGGAATCGTCTTTGATGAGCATTATGACATTGTTCCCATACTGCATGTTCCTGACATCCTCAAAAAATTCAAGTCGCTTCGGGGCTATGACATCAAAAAATTTGAGGCGCAGACAAAAAAACGCACGGTAAGACTGCTTGTGGTAGACGATTCTGAGACAACACGACAAATCGAAAAAAATATCCTTGAGGGAGCAGGTTTTGCCGTGGACACTGCCTTTGACGGACTGGACGGACTGGACAAGGCCAAGTCAAAGCTCTACGATCTTATTCTCACTGACAAGGACATGCCGCGAATGACAGGACTTGTTCTTTTGGATAATTTGAGGAGAATGGAGCAGTATAAGGACTCTCCTGTAGTCGTGGTTACGGCTGACCAAAGTCCTGAGGTGACTGGTGAATTTGAGCGGCTGAGGGCAAGCGCAATTATTTCAAAAGGTGATTTTGAGAGGGGTAAACTCATCAGCGTCATCAAAAAACTCGTAGGAGAAGCGTAATGGGCAAAAAAATCCTTATACTTGAGACTTCAACCACATTACAGAAAATATTTGCCAAAATCCTCTCTGGTGACGCTTACAGCCTTCGTTTTGTCAGTAGCGGTCGGGAGGCCTTTTCTGCTCTCTTTGATTTCCAGCCTGATTTGTTCCTGCTTAATTCCGGCATTCAGCAGCCAAGAAGTTTTGAAATCGTGAAAATCCTGCGTGCCATGGAGCCCTTCGAGGATTTGATAATCGGAATCTATGCGAATTTCCCGGCCCCCCTTGATGAAGTTTTTGCCCGTGAATGCGGGGCAACGGCTTTCGTTCAGCTCGATCCAAAAACTTTCGTAAAGAGGGTCAATGCCCTTGCGGAAATAGCCGAGCCGAAAATCGATTATGAAATCATTGATAAAGCAAGGAATGAATTCAGCGATGGCTATCTTTTCCTTAAAACTGCCGAGATTCTTCACTGGGAGGAGCGCAAAAATGCCATGTTTTCCAGTCTGATTGAGTTGATTGATAACCTTGAGAACATCGAGAATATAGTCAAATCATTTCTCCTTCTCATTGCAGAAGTTTGTGAAGTTCCTATGGCCGCAATTTATATTCTGGAAAATGACGGACCCCACGGCTACTTTGTCAGTTCTGAGAACATGGAGGTAAAGGACATAGCCGATTTTCTCACTGTCTGTCAGGATGATTTCGGCAAGGTTCAGGTCAATTACAGCGACACAAAAATAAGGCCGAAAAGACTGGCTACGGAAGCCCGACTTGATCGCTTTTACAGCAGGAGGGTTCGACTTTCAAGTTACGAGAGTGAGACTTTAAAGAGTCCGTCGGACAGCGAGAGATTTGGAACCGTTCATATTGTCAGCGAGGGAAACATAATGAGCGAAAAGCGGAATTTCTTCGTTTCATGCGTCAGAAATACAGCTGCCATTTTCGACAAGGCTCTCACGGTCAAAAAGAACATGTTCTTTGAAAAAAGAATTCGCCGTGCTTTCAGTCGCTTCGTGCCAGAGCAGATTATCGACAGCCTGGTAATGCAGGCGGACGATTCCGGGGATAAGCTTGGTGTCGGCGAGACCAGGGCTGTCGCCATTCTTTTCAGCGATATACGCTCATTCACGAATATAAGTGAAAAAAACAAGCCTGATGTACTCGTCGCCTTCCTTAACCGCTATTTTTCGACTATGGTAGAAATCATCAAGAAGCACGGCGGCACTATCGATAAATTCATAGGGGATGCCATCATGGCCGAATTTGGCACTCCCGTCAGCTATGAGGACAATTGCCGCCGGGCTGTTTCTGCGGCTTATGAGATGAGGGAGGCACTAGATTCTGTGGAACTAGGGGATCTTGTCTTGCCCGACGGAATGAAATTTGAAATTGGCATCGGAATCCATTACGGTGATGTCATTGTCGGCTCAATCGGCTCCAAGGACAAAACCGACTATTCCGTAATCGGCGACAATGTAAACCTTGCGAGCCGTCTGGAAGGCCTTACCAAAACCTACGGCAGTCAGATTATTGTCAGTGAAAGCGTGCTTGAGGATGCCGGCGAAGCTGCCTTCTCTTTCAGGCACTTGGACGATGTTAGGGTAAAGGGTAAAAAAAATGCCGTGCCGGTTTATGCCGTCGACCGAAGCGAAGAGGAATTTCCTGTCCCCTACAAAGATGCCTATGTCAAGGGCATGGACTTGTACAAGCAGGGAATTTGGAATCTTGCGAAAGACTATTTTACCAAGGCCTTAACTTTCGTCAGCGAAGACAAGGCCGCAAAACTTATGCTTTCTAGATGTGAGGAATTCATAAAAAATCCGCCAGAAAACTGGGACGGAGCAATTGCATTCTTAACAAAATAATGGAGATTCAACATGCAGAAATTAGGAATAATCGCCCTTGAATCAGCTAGAAATGCTGGTCAACAAATTGACGCTATCCTTAGCGGCTGGCGGGGAGGAGAGCATTTTCTGGTTCCAGCTCAGTGCCCCCGTTTCGGAAGCGGAGAGGCAAAGGGCATTGTCATGGAATCAGTCCGTGACAGGGATATTTATGTGCTTGTGGATGTCTGCAATCCTTCCGTAAGCTACAAAATGGACGGCATTACAAACCGTATGTCGCCCGATGACCATTTTCAGGATTTAAAGCGGGTCATAGCGGCTTGTAACGGCAAGGCAGGCCGCATCACCGTAATTATGCCTTTTTTGTATGAAAGCCGGCAGCACCGCAGGACGGGACGGGAATCTTTGGATTGTGCCATGATGCTTCAGGAGCTGGAGAACATGGGAGTCCATGACATCATCACTTTTGATGCCCACGATTCTCGGGTACAGAATGCCATTCCCTTCAGCGGTTTTGAGGATGTCTCTCCGGCCCTGCAGTTTACCCAGGCCCTTCTTACTGAATACGAAGACTTGAAAATTGACACCGAGCACATGATGTTCATTTCCCCGGATGAAGGCGCTACCCAGAGGGTGGTTTTCCTTGCGTCGATTTTTGGCGTTAACATCGGTATGTTCTACAAAAGGCGGGACTACAGTACAATCGTCGATGGCATGAATCCAATAATCGCCCATGATTTTTGCGGTGAGTCTGTTGAAGGCAAGGATGTAATCGTAGTTGACGACATGATATCTTCTGGCGGCAGCATTATTGATGTCGCAAAACAGCTGAAAGACAGGGGGGCGGCAAGAGTCTTTGTTTTCGCCACATTTGGCCTTTTCACTAATGGCTTTGAGAAATTTGACAGCGCATACTCGCAAGGTCTTTTTGACAGGGTTTTCACCACTAATCTTATTTACCAAAAGCCTGAGCTTCTGCAAAAAGACTGGTATTTTTCAGTGGGAATGAACCGTTATGTGGCGGCAATCATTGACAATCTAAACAGGGGCGGCTCTATGACGGAAATTTCACGGCCGGCAGAGCGAATCAAAGAAATGGTTGAGATTTACAGGGGAAAAAATGCCTGATTACATTATTCAAGCTGAGCATCTTACGAAAAAATTTACTCTTGAGGCCGGTTTTTTTGCGCGGCAAGACCGTTTTGTTTATGCCGTTAATGACATTTCTTTTGGAATCGAGAGGGGAAAAACTTATGGCCTTGTCGGGGAAAGCGGTTGCGGAAAAACTACCACGGCCAGAATGTTGGTACGCATGTACAAGGCAGACGGAGGGGCAATCTGGTACAGGCCAAAGGAAAGTGGGGTGACCGAATCCGAAATTGGCAAGAGGTTAAACATTTTGAATTTCAACCGTAGGGAGCTTCGCTCTTACCGGGAAAAAATCAAGTATGTCTTTCAGGATCCTTCCCGCTCGCTTAATCCCCGCATGACGGTTTTTAATATCCTTACGGCCAGCTATAAATATTCCACATGTTGGCCCGGAAAGGCGGTCGCCAGGGAGGAGGCTTGTCAAATCATGGAAGAGGTTGGCCTGGATCCCTTGGACTTGGAGAAGCGTCCCAGTGAATTTTCCGGCGGTCAGCGCCAGAGAATCTCCATTGCCCGCTCCCTGATTATGAAGCCTGAGGTCATGTTCTGTGACGAGGTTGTGAGTGCCCTGGATGTAAGCGTTCAGAGCCAGATTTTAAATCTTTTGCAGGATATACGGGAAAAAAGGGGAATCTCTTTCCTTTTTATTGCCCACGATTTAAGGGTTTCCTGCTATTTCTGCGACACAATCGGAGTCATGTACAGGGGACTTTTGGTTGAGGAGGCTCCTGCCTCAGACCTTTACAAGACGGCCTGCCATCCCTACACGAAATTGCTCTTCTCTGGAAGCGATAATTCTTCATCGGGCTTAAATCAGGGAGAAGTTAAAAGCAGTCTTGAAAGCCTTCACGGCTGCCCCTTTGCCCATCGTTGTCCCCATGCGAGCGAAAAATGTCTCCAGGAAATTCCTGAGTGGAAGGAAATTGATGATGGTCACAAGGTGAGATGCTGGCTTCAGTAAAATTTTGATTCTTTTATAGAATTATTCCAAAAACTGTGCTAATCTTTAAAGACAATAAAAAAAGTAATGGAGGTCTTTATGACAAATAAAAGTGTAATTGATGCGCTCATACAAATAAAAACATACTGCGCTCCAAATTCACTGGATAAGCTGAATTATGCCATTGCCGTACTCGAAAAACTTGAGAATGATGGCATAGAAAATCCCCTGAAAACAGACTTTAAATCTCTCGCGAAGGAAGGAAAGTAAATTATGACGGGAACATTTTTCTCTCTTGTGCCTCCAATCGTAGCCATTGCACTGGCACTCATCACAAAGGAAGTGTATTCTTCCCTTTTTATCGGAATCTTAATAGGCGGTGCTTTTTTTGCCATTGACGCCAGCTCTGGTTTTACAGGTTTTTTCACCCATGTTTTCAATGACGGAATGATTAAGCAGCTTTCTGATTCATGGAATGTGGGCATTCTTGTTTTTCTTGTCGTTTTAGGCGCTATGGTTGCCCTTATGAACAAGGCTGGCGGTTCTCAGGCCTTTGGTGAGTGGGCAAAAAAGCACATAAAGTCAAAACTTGGAGCCCAGGTTGCCACAGTTTGTCTCGGCGTGCTTATTTTTATTGATGACTACTTCAACTGTCTTACGGTAGGCTCGGTAATGCGGCCAATCACGAAAAAATACAAAGTTTCAAGAGAAAAGCTCGCTTATCTCATTGATGCCACTGCGGCTCCTGTCTGTATCATAGCGCCAATTTCTTCATGGGCTGCGGCTGTCGCAGGTTTCGTAAGTGAGGGAGAGAACGGTCTTGCCCTCTTCTGCAAGGCAATTCCATTTAACTTCTATGCCTTCTTCACTATTGGCATGATGTTCCTCCTTATATTCATGAATTTTGAATTCGGCCCCATGGCAAAATTTGAGAAAAGCCGTGAGAACATGAACGAAGACATTGAAGAAGAAGTTTCCACTCGTGGCAAGGTCTTTGATCTCGTTTTCCCAATCGCAAGCCTCATCATTCTCTGTACCATGGGCATGATTTACACAGGCGGTTTCTTCGCCAGCGGTGAGGAGCACAAAAACTTCATCGATGCCTTTGCAAACAGCGATGCTTCTGTTGGCCTCGTAATCGGCTCATTCGCGGCCCTGCTCCTTACCATTGTCATTTACCAGATCCGCAGGGTAATTTCATTCAAGGACTGCATGACTTGCATTCCAGACGGATTCAAGGCAATGGTTCCGGCGATTTTAATCCTCACACTTGCATGGACTCTTAAGGCCATGACAGATTCTCTCGGAGCCGCAAAGTATGTGGCCGGTCTCGTGGAAGGCAGCGCAAAAGGCTTCCAGAATTTCCTCCCCGCCATCATCTTCGTAATCTCAGCCTTTCTGGCTTTTGCAACGGGAACCAGCTGGGGAACTTTCGGCATCCTCATACCAATCTGTATCGCCGTTTTCCCAGGAAGCGAAGACCCTCTTCGAATCATCTCAATCTCAGCATGTATGGCAGGTGCCGTTGCCGGAGATCATTGTTCGCCAATCAGCGACACAACGATTATGGCAAGTGCCGGTGCCCAGTGTGAGCATGTCAACCATGTCTCAACCCAGCTTCCTTATGCCATTACGGTTTGTGGCGTTTCCTTCGTCACTTACATTGTAGCAGGCTTCACCCAGGCACTTGGAATTTTCGCCAGCGGAATCATTTCGTGGCTCATGGGAATCATTCTTCTGGTCGCAAGCTTGCTTGTCCTAAAGAAAAAATTTGCCGCTAAATAAAAAGCTTCAAGGTCACTAAGGCGGAGCTTTTATAAGGAGATGTTCATGGATACAGAAAAAATAATCGAAAACCTTAAAAAACGAGGCTTCGATGCCTTTTATGCCCCAACAAAAGCCGAGGCTGTCGAAAAGGCTCTCGCACTTATGCCGGAAGGTTCCAGTGTTTCATGGGGCGGTTCTGTCTCAATCGAAGAGTCAGGGCTTTTGGACAGGGTTAAAAATGGAAAATACTCGGTAATCGACCGCAGCCTTGGAAAAACCCCGGAAGAAAAATACGAGCTTATGCGCAAAGGACTTACGGCTGACATCTTCCTTACAAGTTTCAACGCCTTGAGTGAAGACGGTGTTCTTTTCAATATTGATGGAAACGGAAACAGGGTTGCCGCAATCGCATTCGGCCCAAATTCTGTCATTGCTTTGGTCGGAGTCAACAAAGTCGTAAAAAGTGAGGCTGAGCTTGAGGAGCGTGCCCTTAAAATCGCAGCCCCGAAAAATGCGAAGAGACTGTCCCTTGCCGACGAAAAAGACATCTGCGGAATCTTCGTAAAGACCCGCATTTGCCGCACAAAGGGAAGGATAAAAATCATTCTCGTTGGCCAGGATTTGGGCTACTAAGAGGATGAAGTCTTTTTCTCTCTCCTCAAAGAAATCAATTTCTCTTAATGAATTTTTGCGTGAAGAATTGCCGGCCCAAGTAGGCAGCGAAATATCTAACAGTAAGATTCGTCGCCTTATTGTGGCCGGCAGCGTGAGCGTTAACGGAAGGCAAGTTCGTCTTCCTGCATTTATGCTGAGGCCGGGGAGCGAAATTCTCATTCACTTGGATGAAGAAAAGCTCTTTTTTGAAAAGCAGCCTGATGACATAGCTTACGATGTGTCGGAAAAGGACATTCTTTTTGAGGATGAGAGCATTATTGTCGTGAACAAGCCAAGTCATTTTCCAACTGAGGCTGGTATGGTAAAAAGCCGGGACAACCTTCACGATGCTGTGGTTCGTTTTTTATTTAAAAGACAAAAAATCGAAAAACCCAATGCGAAAAATCCCCCTTATGTCGGGATAATGCACCGTCTGGATCGTGACACCAGCGGGGTCATTTTGTTCACAAAGACGAGAAGCGTCAATGTTGCCTGCCACGATATGTTTGAGAGTCACAGGGCAAAAAAAGTCTACAATGCCCTTGTCTGCCTTTCCCAAAAAAAAGCAGGGGAATTTACAGAAAGCAAAAAAATTACGGT